>JAJZVZ010000103.1 GCA_021846945.1 Acidobacteriota bacterium
CGGAAGTTATCCGAGAGAGCGATGCGATGGAGGGAAAGCGCGGAACCGTCGGTTGTCTCCAGGCCAAACCTGGCCACGCGAGGAAAGAGTTCTGCGTCGGCATTGCGAAAGAAGTAGATGGACTGCATGGGATCGCCGACGACGAAGCACGTGCGGCCTTCGCGCTCCGGCCAGGCGGCGATGAGCGCGGCGAGCAGCTGATGCTGGCGGCGGCTGGTGTCCTGAAATTCGTCCACGAGCAGATGGCGGATGTTATCGGCCACGACGAGAGCGGCATCGGTGGGGAGGCGGTCCGGGCCGTGCAACACGCTTTGCGCGATCTGCGCCACTTCGATGAAGTCCACCGCGCCGGCTTCGGCAAAGATGACTTTGAGCTGGCCGGCTGCATGGCGGAGCACCGTGAAGCAAGCGCGGATGATGAGCCAGTCGTCTTCGGTGTAGCGCGCGGGCGGCAGCGTGGCTGCGCCGGCCAGAGCGGATTCGAGGCCGGGTATGGTTTTGAGTTCGGCGATCAGCCGGAGGAGTCGCGCCTTCTCGCCTTTACGGTCAGCAGGGAATCCGTGACGCTTGTCCACCTGCTTGCGGAAAGCGCCGCCTGTCAGAAGCAATGTCCCCAAATGCGCGCTAGCCGCACGCGCCTCTTCAAGCGCTTCGCTGTCATGGAACGGAGCGGTTGGAAATTCAGCATGCTCGGCGAGCTCCTGGTGAAGCGCACCACCGCTCTGTCCGCAGGCGAAGCGCGCCAACTCCAGCGCTTCAGCGCGGGCCTGGGGAACCTGATCGAGAAGTCGGCTCAGTTCTGTGAGCTGCTCGCGCACGGCATTCGAAAACGGCTGCTCCAGCCGTGCCCGCAGTACATCCCGGTCAGGATCGCGCTCCAGCAGAAAGCCGTGCATCCAGCGGTCGCGGTTCCGGAGCATTTCGACGAGGAGTTCTTCCATCTCCTGCCAGTTGTTGTCGCGCCAGAGTAGCAGCGTCTCGATGGCCGCGCACAGCTGCGGATCGGAGCTGTCAATCTGCCCAAGGGCCTGGCGGGCAGCTCGACGGTAGAGGTCCTCAGGCTGCTCATGGATGTCGAGGCCATCGCCCAGACCGGAGAGCAGCGGCTGCTGAAGCGCAAGTTCGCGGCAGAAGGAGTCGATGGTGGAGATACGGAGCTGCGCGGGAAGATCGAGCAGGTTCCAGCCGAGGGCGCGGGAGCGCTCCAGCGCGCGGCGGGCAAGGGAATCCATGGAAGACTCGCCGGCTTCGGCGGGCGGGGCTTTGATATTGGCGGCTTTTTCAAGCTCGGCCAGGATGCGATGGCGCATCTCGGCGGCAGCGGCTTTGGTAAATGTGATGGCGACAATCTGGCCAGGGTCGTCCACTTCAGCCAGCAGGCGAAGAAAGCGCCGTGTGAGCAGGTCGGTCTTGCCCGAACCGGCAGGTGCCTGCACGAGGATGGAACTGGCTGGATCGAGCGCGCGTTGGCGTTGGGGCTGATCGGGCGGCACGGGTCGGGCAGAGAGGCTACTCATCGGCTGCCTCCTCGTCGTCAATGTCGCCATCAGATTCTGAAATGCCGTGATTTTCCTGCACGCGGCAGAGCGATTGCAGGCCGCAGCGCTCACAGGTTTTTGGATAATCGCGCGGGTCCACCTCTGCGCAGCCGTCGAGAAAACTCCGGGCGAGACCCTCGATGTACTCGCGCCAGACCATGAGTTGCACAGGCGACAGTGCGTTTTTGACGAGGTGGCTGGTGGCGCCCAAACTGGCGATGAGCGTGGCCCTGGCGTTGCCGATCCGGCCGGCAAACTCGTCCTCGCCGGGGCGCACTTTGGCAAAGGCAAGGCCGCCGAGATCGCTCCCGGGTTCGAGGGCAAAGCCGGCGTAGAGAGGCAGTTGCACATCGTCAGGACGTGGCATATCCCAGGATTTGGGGTGGACGTTGCCGGTTTTGTAGTCAATCACGAGCAGCGAGCCGTTGTTGAGGCGATCGATGCGATCGAGGCGCACGTCGAAGGTGAGACCGGCAACAGGGATGGTACGCTCGGCTTCGGTTTCGAGGACTTCAAAGGGAATGCGCGAGGCCTCGAAGTCCAGCCATTCGGTGACCAGCCGGATAAGGCGCGTCTCCTCAAGTTCAAGATAGCGGCGCGGCAGCCGTGCGCGCAGAGCAGGACGAATCTCTTCGCGGAGTACGCGCCGGACGTGGCTGGCGACAAAGGCGCTTCGATCGGGCAGGCCCTGGAGTTCGCCGAGGGTGCGGATGCCGTCCGGCGGTCCGCCCCAGATTGCGTGAAGCACGGCGTGGAGCAGTTGGCCGCGCTGCGCGGCGTTCAGGCCGGGTTCGGCCGCTTGCCAGCCCTGGGCCGCCAGCCGTGCCGTTGCGAATGCCTTGAATGGACACTGCGTCTGCGCAGTAAGAACAGCCGATCCGCCCTCGACCTTGCCGGGCGCGAAGGGAATGCGGCTTGCATCCTCAAATGGAACGGCGATCGCTGGCGGCGCGGGCGAGGCTTCCAGTTCGGCAGGCAAGGGCTGCGGAGCGCCGGCAAGCTGCGCGATCAGGCGCGCGGGGCGGGCTTCGACATCTTCCTTCTGACGCGCGTAGCTGAAGTGGACCTCCGGCGCGGAGGCGAGCAGGCGCGCAGTGATCGAGCGGGCCAACTCGCAGTCGAGTTGAGGCGAAGCATGCGGCATCCCGGCCTGACGCTGGACTTCGATTGGGAGCAGCGGATGAGTTGTGCCGCTCGCAGGCCATGCCTCCTCGTCCGCGCCGAGGAACCAGACGGCGTCGGCGGTGAGGCCGGCGGACTCCGTGGGACCGGCGATCAGGATGGGCGCATCCTCTGACTCGGGGGCGAACAACGTCTCGTCGAGAATCCGCGTGAGCGCGGCCAGAAACTGCTGCCACGCGATACGGCGGTTATCAAAGCCCAGCGAACCGGCAATTTCGATGGCCTGCTGCCAGCGGCTGGCGACCTGGAACTCCGCGCTCGAAAGCCCGCCGCTCCGGGATGTGCCGGGCCACGCGGCGGTCTGGAGCAAGCGCGGAACGAGTTCGGCCCAATCGAGCGGTGGCGCTGCGCCGCGACGGACAAATTCCGCCAGCGAAAGCTGTGCCGCGGTCATACGTTCCACCCAGGACCCAAGCGCAGGTCCTGCGCCGGCGGAGTGGCTCAGAAAGGCGTTCAGGTTCCAATCGGGCTGCTCAAGGCCGCGGCGGCGCAGGTTTCGCATCACGGCCTGTAGGGCGGAGGTCACTGCGGGAGCAATAGTGGTCTGACCAGTGGAGACCAGCCAGTCGATCTCGTGCTCGGCCAGCGGTCCGGTCAGCCATCGGAGCAGAAGGTGAGCGCCATGCGCGATCGGCGTCTGGCTCAGCGGCGCGCCAAGCGAGAACTCGAAAAGCATTGGCGACCCGGCATGCCGCAGGAATGCGCGTTCAATTTCACCGCGGCGAGCGGCCGCATCCTGGGTGACGACGAGGATGCGAGCCTGGGGATCGGCAGCGAGCCGGCGGCTGCACCAGAGAGCGCAGGCGGCAACTTCGGCCTGAGTATCACGGGCTTCCAAAAAGCGAGCAGGCAACACCGGGTTGTCGTGCGCGACTTCTTGCCACGCTCCCCATGCGTCGAAGAGGCGGCGCTGGGTGGGCAGGATGCGGTCGAAGCCGGCGAGCAGAAGCGGAGGCCGTCCGGTTGGCTCTATTTCAAGTAGCGCAATCAATTCGAGCGGCAGCCGCGCTGGACTGAGGAGACTTCCAGAGCGGCAGGTATCGTCAAAGGTTGTCAGCCAGCTACTGAAGGCCGCCGCATCCTGCTGCCATGCGGCGCGCGCTTTCCCATCGAGAAATTGTGGTGCAAAAGAGCAAAGCAGCGCGTGGGCGTCCATGGCGAGCTTCGCCATGCGGTGGCGCGGGCCTTCGAGCAGCGTGGAGAGATGTTCGCCGGAGCCGGCGATGTTAGCCCACAGTGACTCTTCCTGCGCTGGATTCAGCACCAGGCGGCTGTCGTGCGCCAACTGCTTCCACACGGCGCGCAGGAAGCTGTTCCAGTCCTGAATGTTGGGCGCGGGCCATGCTGCAAGTCCCTCGGCCCGGCGCGCACGATGATAGGCATCCGTGAGGGCGCGCGCGGCGCGTTCGCTGGCCGTAACCACCAGGCCCGCGCCGTCCGCCGCGGCGAACCAAGCATCGATCTCAGCAGCAGTCATGTTCCCCATTTCAGCGTTATACGACAGCCGGATGGGACAGCGCCACCGGTTGGCACAGGGCGCCAGCCAACTGTTTGCCTTTCTCGGTATACTCTCTGTCTGTCAACCGAAATCAAAACTGAAAGCGGGCGAATCGATGAATGGCATGAGCATTGAGATTTGCGGAGGCATTGCAATTCTGCTGTTGGGGGCTGTTGGGTTGGTGGCAGCGCAGACGCCGCCGGAGGCATCCATTGCTCCAGCCACGATGTCCCGCGCCGGATCGGTGAATGAGCGTTTCCAGTCCTACAACATCGAAATGGTCGAGGTGACCGGAGGAAGATTCTGGAAGCCCTACGGGCAGACAGCCGAACCGAAGGCCAGCGAGAGTGGACATGCAACCCTGGGCGGTATCGATCCGTCACGCTTTGGGTACCGCCCGCCGGTCGATTTGAGCAACGCGCGGTTGCGCAGGCTGGCCGCGGCTCTTGGGCCCGCATACCTGCGCGTGAGCGGCACATGGGCCAACTCGACATACTTTCAGGACTCCGATGCGCCTGCGCCGGCAACTCCGCCGAAAGGATTTGGGAGCGTGCTGACGCGCCAGGAGTGGAAGGGCGTGATCGATTTTGCGCGGGCGGTGAATGCGGAGATTGTGAGTTCATTCTCCACCAGCGAGGGAACGCGCAATGCCGAGGGTGTGTGGACGCCGAAGCAGGCGCGCGCCCTGCTCAATTACACCAAATCGATCGGCGGAAGCGTTGCCGCGGCCGAGTTCATGAATGAGCCGACCTTTGCCGAGATTGGTGGTGCTCCGAAGGGCTATGACGCAGCCGCCTACGCGCGCGACTTTGCGGTTTTTCACAAATTCATCAAGTCCGCCGCCCCGCACATGATCCTGCTTGGCCCCGGAGGCGTGGGTGAAGGCACAATGCTTGCCCCTCCATCGATGCACACGATTGCGAGCGCTGACATTCTGTCCGCAGTCGGGCCTGTCTTCGATGCGATCTCCTACCATTCCTATGGTGCGGTCTCGGCTCGGTGCGCGCCGCCGGGAAGCCCGATGGGCACAACGACCGACGCTGCGCTGTCGGCGGAATGGCTCTCGCGCGGTGTGCACGCCGAAGAATACTACGCGGCGCTGCGTGACCGCTTCGAGCCGGGAAAGCCCATCTGGAATACTGAAACCGGCCAGGCGGCCTGCGGCGGTGACCGTTGGGCTGCCACCTTCCTGGATACATTCCGTTATCTCAACCAGCTTGGCAGCCTGGCCCGGCGCGGCGTGCAGGTGCACATACACAATACGCTCAACGCCAGCGACTACGGGCTTTTGGATGAGAATACCTACGAGCCTCGGCCGAATTACTGGGCGGCGCTGCTGTGGCGGCGGCTGATGGGAAGCACGGTGCTCGATCCAGGCGTCTCGCCCTCGCCGAATCTGCATCTCTATGCGCATTGCCTGCGCGGCACGCATGGAGGCGTGTCGTTGCTGGCCATTAACGCCGACAGAAATGCCGCGCATACTGTGGCGATCCCCGCCAAAGCAGTGCGCTATACCCTCACGGCCCGGAATCTGCTCGACAAGACCGTCGAGCTGAACGGCAATGAACTGGCGCTCGGCGCGGGCGATACTTTACCGGATCTGAAGGGCCTGTCTATGCCTGCCGGGTCCGTTACCTTTGCTCCGGCGAGCATTACCTTTCTGGCTTTTCCCGAGGCGCGCAATGCAAGCTGTCGTTAAGGCAAGGGCCGGTGGTCAGTCCACGCGATGTACACTGAGAGTGTGATGCATCGGTTCCTTTTTTTCTGCTTCCTCCTTGGTGCCGTCTTGTTGGCGGGATGTCATTCGGGCCAGAATGCTGCCCATCAGGCGGCATCAGCCTATACTGTGTACCATCTGCGGGGCAAGATTGTTGCAACGGACGCGGCGCACGGGATCGTGACTGTGGACCACGAGGCCATCCCGGGGTTCATGGAAGCCATGACCATGCCCTACCAGCTCAAGGATCCAAGCATCATCAGCGATCTGCATCCGGGCGACACGATTACGGCCGACGTACTGGTGTCAAAGAGCTCGGCCCAGACGATTCTCCTCGACAACATTGATGTCATTGCACAGGCCAAGCCCGACTACAAGCCGGCGGTTGTCGATCACGTACCCGCTCCCGGCGATGTGGTGCCCGATTTTGAATTGCGCAATCAGGACGGGCGTTCCATCCATCTTTCGCAGTTCCGCGGCAAGGCTCTGCTGATTACCTTCATCTACACACGCTGCCCATTCCCCAACTATTGCCCGCTCATGACGCATAACTTCGCCGTGATAAACCAGGAACTGAAGAAAGCCCCGGCGCTCTACAAAGAGACGCATCTGTTGAGCGTGAGCTTCGACCCGGAACACGACACGCCGGCAAGTCTGCGTGTATATGGAGCGGGCTATATCGGAACCGGCGCGAAGGATGCCTTTGCGCACTGGGATTTTGCAGTTGCGCCCAAGCCCGTGGTGCTGAAGATGGCCGAGTTCTTCGATGTAGGAATCACCTACGGAGCCAACGACTCGATCACGCACACGCTTTCGACTACCCTGATCGGCCCGGACGGCAAGGTGGTCCACTTTTATCCGGGCAACGACTGGACGCCTGCGCAAGTCCTGGCGGACATGAAAAAGCTGGCAGCCCGTGCCGGTTGATGGCGCCGTGGCGCGATGCCGGTTGCAAAATTGAAATCTCTACAAATTCCAGGAGCATACACAACCAAGGAGTGAACGATTGATGAGTGACGCATTACAGATTCGCAAGGATGGCGAGTTGGACTTTCTGGCGCTGGGAGGATTGATCCATCGCCTCGATCCCGGGATCATCCCCTTTCGCAAGGCAACGGAGTGCAAGATTCACGTCAGCGGCGGTGAGTTCAACGTGGCTGCCAATCTTTCCGACTGCTTCAAAATGAAGACGGCCATCGTGTCGGCGATGGTGAACTATCCCATTGGCGATCTGATCGACGAGCGCGTGCGCGCCATGGGCGTGAGGCCGATTTACAAGCACTTTGAGCACAATGGCGTGACCGGCCCGAATATGGCTATGGTATACAGCGATCGCGGCTTCGGTGTGCGCGCGCCCGTGGTCTTCTATAACCGGTCAAATGAGGCGGCGGCGCAACTGAAGCCCGGGGATTTCGACTGGAAGGCAATCTTCGCCGGGGGCGTGCGCTGGGTACATTGCGGCGGCCTGTTTGCGGCGCTCTCGCCGACCACCGCGCCGTTGGCGGCGGAGATGATGCGCGAAGCCAAGGCCGCGGGCGCCGTGACCTCGTTTGACCTGAACTTTCGCGAGAAGCTGTGGAAGATTCATGGCGGTGCGGAACACGCTGTGGAGACCATCGGTAGGATCGTTGAGAACGTCGATGTGCTGGTCGGCAACGAAGAGGATCTGCAGAAGGGATTGGGCATTCCGGGCCCGGAAGTCGCGGCGAAATCGAAGCTCGACCCCACCGTCTTTTTCGCGATGATCGAGAAGGTGGTGAAGAAGCTGCCACAGGCGAAGGTGGTGGCGACGACACTGCGCGAAGTCCACACGACTAATCGGCATAGCTGGAGCGCGGTGGCATGGGTGAACGGCAAGACGTATAGCGCGCCAACGGCCGAACTGGATGTGCTGGATCGCGTCGGCGGCGGCGACGGCTTTGCCGCGGGCTTCATCTATGGCCTGCTGACAGGTGCTGCACCGGAAGAAGCTCTCAAGCTCGGCTGGGCGCACGGCGCGCTGCTGACGACCTTCCCCGGCGACACTACCATGGCGACGCTGGATCAGGTACGGGCCTTCGCCAAAGGCGGATCGGCGCGCATCCAGAGGTAGTAAGGCGGGCTTCCTGTTGACAGAGGACAGTTAACAGTCTCCCGATACCGGAGCAGCTTCAGGACCATCATTTGGTCCTGAAGCTGAGAACTGTTAGCTGTGCGCTGTAAGCTGTCCTTTGGAGGTCTTGCATGGCAAAAGTGACACTTGTATTTGCTGCGCTTCTGATTGCGCTGGGATTAATTAGTTATCTGGGAACTGGAAGCGCGCATCCGACCGCGCTCATCCCCACATGGTGGGGCCTGGCGCTGGGCGTCTTTGGTCTGTTGGCCATCAGCCCCAGCGAAGGCCGGCGCAAGCTGTTCATGCACATCAATGTAACGATCGGGCTGCTGGGCTTTCTGGGAGCGGCGGAAGAAGCTGTGCGCGGCTATCTGCATGCGACGAATGCAGGCAAGGCGCCGGACATGATCGCATTCGCGGCCAAGCTCACAATGGCCGGGCTGCTGCTGATTTATGTCATTCTGTGTGTGCGGTCTTTTATTGCGGCAAGGCGCGAAAGGAAGATCTAGCGCATGGGCGGTTTCCGAAATGGCGGAATGGGTTTGGGTATGCGCGCGGAGCATTCGGCGCATGGGCGCAGTGTGCGCGCCGGCCTGGGCGACCTGCCCAAGCGCAAGCCCGAGCTGAAAAAGATTGGTCCGCAGGTGTGGGCGTTGATGGCGCCGCGCAAGGGGCTGATCATCGGTGGCCTGCTGCTGATGGCTGTCAACCGCCTGGCTGGCCTGGTTCTGCCGTTTGTGTCCAAGCCGCTGCTGGACACGGTGCTCGCGCCCGCGCATCCTCATCCCGAACTGCTGCCTCGCGTCATCGCTGTTGTGCTGTTCGCCACGATCGTGCAGGCTGTCACATCGTACTCGCTTACGCAACTGCTCTCAATTGCAGGCCAGAGACTGATCGCGGAGATGCGGCGCGTGGTGCAGCGCCATGTCTTACTGCTCTCGGTGGCGTACTACGATGAGAACCGCACAGGAACTCTGGTTGCGCGCATTATGACCGACGTGGAAGGCGTCCGCAATCTGATCGGCACCGGCCTGGTACAGTTTCTGGGCGGATTGTTGACCGCCGTGCTGGTCTTCTTCTTTCTGCTGTATCGGAGCGCTACGGTTACCCTCACGGTATTCGCGGTTATGGGGGTGTTTGTCGTCTTCCTGCAGTACGGCTTCAGGGTGATTCGCCCCATCTTTCGCGAGCGGGGAAAAATCAACGCTGAGGTCACGGGCCGGCTGACAGAGTCGCTGGGCGGCGTGCGCGTCGTCAAAGGCTATCACGCCGAGGAGCGCGAGCATAAGGTCTTTTCCGCGGGCGTGGATCGGCTCCTGGCAAATGTCATGCGGTCGCTGACGATGACCAGCGTGCTCAGTTCGGCTTCGACCACCGTGCTCGGCGTAGTTTCCGCACTGGTGATGTGGCTGGGCGGCCACCTGGTGCTTAAGAGCGGCTGGACGGTCGGCGACTACTTTCAATACAACATGTTTCTCGCCTTCATGATTGCGCCGGTCTTCCAGATGGTGAATGTGGGCACGCAGTTGACTGAAGCCTTTGCCGGACTGGATCGCACCAATGAGATTCTGTCGGAGATCGAAGAGAACAAAGTTCCCGGCCGCACCGTGCAGATGCCCCCGATCCATGGCGAAGTGCGGTTTGAAGATGTGGAGTTTGCCTACACGCCAGACAAACCGGTGCTGCACGGCGTCAGCTTTGAGGCCACGCCGGGCACGGTGACAGCTTTGGTGGGATCCTCGGGATCAGGCAAGTCGACCATCATCAGTCTTGTCTGCGCATTTCATACGCCCGCCAGGGGGCGCGTGTCGGCGGACGGAGTGGATCTTGCACACGTGGATCTGAATACCTATCGTTCACAGTTGGGCGTAGTCTTGCAGGATTCGTTCCTATTCGACGGATCGATTCGCGAGAACATCCTGTTTTCGCGGCCGGATGCGAGCGAGGAGCAATTCCTCTTTGCCTGCCGTACGGCTTGCGTGTCCGAGTTCGCGGAGCGCTTCCCGGAAGGCTACGACACGCTTGTGGGCGAGCGCGGTGTGAAGCTTTCGGGCGGGCAGCGGCAGCGGCTCTCGATAGCTCGCGCCCTGCTGGCCGACCCGCGCATCCTCATTCTGGACGAGGCTACCAGTTCGCTCGATTCGGAATCCGAAGCCATGATCCAGGCAGGCTTGAGCCAGTTGATGCAGGGGCGCACCACCTTCGTGATCGCGCACCGGCTTTCGACGATTCGCAGAGCAGACCAGATTCTGGTTGTGGAGCAGGGAAGAATCGTGGAGCGCGGCAACCATGCCGCGCTGTTTGCCCAGGGCGGGCGCTACTACGACCTCTACACGCGCCAGCACGGGTTGGAAGCGAATCTGTTTCTCGCACCCGGCGAAGGCGATGAAGTGCCCGCCTAGCCCCCGTCCGTATTCCGCTGCTCGCCGCCGGAACCTTGCGAAGATCCCCCAGTCAAAAGAATCAACGGGATTTCTACGCGCATTTCCCAGGTCTGCCTTGACGCTGGTTTCATATTTTGAGAAGCTGGATATGAAACCATTTGGCGAAATAAGGGACCAATATGCGAGACTCATCCCCGCAAGGCACTTACAAAGTTCAGGCGTTGGACCGCGCGTTTGCGGTACTTGATTTACTTGGCGAAAGCGATACGCCGCTGGGATTGGCGCAGGTGGCTTCTTCTTTGCAGTTGCACAAGAGCACCGCGCATCGCTTTCTGATGGTTCTTGAGCGGCATCGCATGGTGGAGCGCACCAGCAACGGCAAGTTCCGCCTGGGGCTTAGGCTGTTTGATTACGGCAATCGCGCCATTGAGCAGTACGACCTGCGCGACCGTGCCCAGCCGCATCTGCGGCGCCTGGTAGCTGAGACGGAGGAAACCGCGCACCTGGCGTTGCTGGAGGCGGCGCGGGTCATTTATATCGACAAGATTGAACCTGCGCGCTCGGTGCGCATGATTACGCGCATCGGCGCCAGCAATCCCGTGCATTGCACGTCGGTGGGCAAGGCGATCCTGGCCTTTCTACCCGAGGATCGGGCCACGGATGTGGTGCGCCGTCTCCGCTTCGAGCGCTTTACGCACCGCACCATTTCGACGCCCGAGGCTCTGCGCGCGGAGATGGAGAAGACGCGCCGCCGCGGGTACGCCGTAGACGACGAGGAGTTTGAAGAGGGATTGCGTTGCATTGCCGTGCCGCTGCTCGACGCGCAGCGCCAGCCGGTAGCGGCGGTCAGCATCTCCGGGCCGTCGTTCCGCGTGACCGCGCAAAAGCTGCCGTCGATCGCAAATCATCTGCTGCAATGCGTGCGTGGCATCTCAATGGATATGGGGTACATCTCCGCAGGACGCGGCAATCGCGCCTCCTGGTCCGCCTAAAGCGGCCGCGGCGAAACGCGCAAATCAGGCATGTTTGCAGCAAGGCGCATCGCGCAGAATTCCGCCGGGATTTGTAACACGCGGACAGGTTGCGCAGCGTGGCTTTCTGATACACTGAATCAGGTTGAGCGGAACAATCGCTTCTGCGCCGGCGGTCTTCAGCCGCGGCTTCGGGCGCTGTTGCAAAGCATAGCGGAAACTGCTGGATGGATGCTTTTCAGGGCAGGACGTTGTGCAGGCTCAAGGAAGTTTTATCGGGGGACGTAGCTCAGTTTGGTTAGAGCGCTGCCCTGTCACGGCAGAGGTCGCGGGTTCGAGCCCCGTCGTCCCCGCCATTGATTCTAAATAAGTTCGAATCAATCGGCATTCCTGGTGACACCCCTCCCAATCGCAACTTCTCAAAATTTTCTCAAAGTCACGCTTCCAAACCGGAGCTGCGTTCGATCCGTTCACAGGGCAATCAAACTGAGCGGAGAGCCTGCCGTCAACCCCCGCCACCCCGGAAGCCATCCGGCGCGGGGCGGGGATGCCGCTCTGACAATCCTGGGGCCACAATAGGGAATTCGGTCAGGACCGGATGTAATCATCGTGCTCGGCTCCTTCTCCCGAGCTACACGGTCGTCTAGCAGCAACCAGTCTACTCAGCCGAAGGAGCCGGCCCGGTCATGCACGGGACGCACAGCGTATCATCCTCGCCGATCAGAGCCACCTTTTGCTTTTTGCGCTCAGCACTAGGATCGAGACCTTGAGCAATGAGCTTGCAGGCGACGTCAGCCTCCGCATTCGCCTCCTCGATTCCGACCTCGGGGTATACCCCAAGCGACAATCGTTTGTCCTTGCCGGTGCACTTGTACTTCAGGCGCCACCAATTGCCGCCAGAGGGGGCAATCGCGATGTACAGTCCATGGCTATCGAAAAGTTCGTATTCCTTATATCGCGGCTGGGCATTCTTGATCTGGTCGTCGGTCAGAAGCATTGGTGGGCCAACTCCGTAGGGCAGCTGGCTTTCGGTCCTGAGAGTTGCCCCTGCTGTTGCCTCTTCCGGGGTTTGTCGTCAAGATTGCTTAATAGACTTCGCTGGGCTCTCATTCCTGGTACAAATGCAAGACAATATACTTTGATTGGACAATGTGGCCTTTCCGAACGAAGAACGGACTTCGATTGGACGACTTGGATCGGCCTTGGAATGGGTTTTGGTGGCGGAGGACGGGATCGAACCGTCGACCTTGGGGTTATGAATCCCACGCTCTAACCATCTGAGCTACTCCGCCGCAGTCAAGCCGGGAGCGCGAGCCGAAAGGCCCGCCGGGGCTGCGCGGAGTCGAATCCGCACACACATCCCTCTTTCGATGATACGGGGGGCATCGAGGCGAGGTCAAACGTGTTTGCGCATGAGCAAATTGTCGCCGCGCTGAAGCGCGAGCGAAGATGAATTCCATCGCGCCGGTCCTGTAAACTCGGCTGCATGAGTACATTGCGAATTGCCGGCGTGATTCCGGCGCGGCTCAGCTCAACGCGGCTCAGCCGCAAGGTGCTGCGCCCACTCGCGGGCCGGCCGATGGTGGAGTGGGTATGGCGCGCGGCCGCTGCCAGCGGGCTGATGAACCCGGTGGTGGTGGCTACCGATTCCGGCGAAGTGGCCGAGGCCTGCCGGCAGCGCGCGATTCCCGTGGCAATGACCTCGCCTGCGTGCCCCAGCGGGTCGGACCGGGTGAGGGAAGTGGCGCGGCAGATCGATGCCGACATCTACGTCAACATTCAGGGCGACGAGCCCACACTGACGCCGGAGTTCTTCCGGCCGCTGCTTGCGTTTTTTGAGCGTCCCGAGGTGGAGGTTTCCACGCTGGCCGTGCGCTGCGCGCCGGAGGAGTTCACCAATCCCAATGCGGTGAAGGTGGTCACGGCGCTCGATGGCCGCGCGCTCTATTTTTCGCGGTCGACCATCCCCTTCGACCGCGACGCCACGGGCTTTACCGGCTACCGCAAGCACCTGGGCATCTATGCCTACCGCAAGGCCGCGCTGGAGCGGTTTGCCGCGCTCCCGCCCTCGCCGCTGGAAAAGCTGGAACGGCTGGAGCAGTTGCGGCTGCTCGAAAACGGCATCGCAATCTATGTGGCTGAAGCGCCGTGCGATACCATCGGCGTGGATACGGAGGAGGATCTGGCAAGGGCGGAGGCGATGCTGAAAGAGCAAGCTTCTAGCATCTAGCTCCCGAGTCGTGCATGTAGGAATGAAACCTCTGGTTGCGCATTGCGAGGCCGAGTTCTCGGGCAATTCCGTGATCGACTCACTCCGCATCATTCCGAATTGCGCGCAAGAATCGGATAGCCTCCACGCCGAAGATCGGCGACGATGGAATCCATGAGCAGCAGCCCACATATCGCAACTGTCGATGTAAGGAACAGAGCAGCCGGTCCATGCGCGGCGCCGCCTTCAGCATTCGATGCCGAAGCCGCCTGGAGGCAGGTGCTTACTCGCGACGTGAAAGCCGCATTTTTCTATGGAGTCACGACAACCGGCGTCTTCTGCCGGCCAGGCTGCGCCAGCCGCAGACCATTGCGAGCCAATGTGCGCTTCTTCCGCTCGGCGAGCGAGGCGATCGCCGCCGGATTCCGCCCCTGCGAGCGCTGCCACCCTACGATTGCCGCTGCGTGGGGTGGCCCTTTGGACAAAATTCGGGCGCATCTTGAAGATCACCTCGACCGGATGGTGAGCCTCAAGGAGCTTGGTCGCATCACCGACCTTAGTCCTTTTACCGTGCAGCGAATCTTCAAGCGGGCAATGGGTGTGAGTCCGCTGCAATACCAGCGCGTGCTGCGGGCGGGCCGGCTGCGCGGAGCGCTCAAGCGTGGGGGCGCCGTGACGGACGCGATTTATGAGGCTGGGTTTGGCTCGTCGAGCCGGGCCTATGAAGGAGCGGCGCTAGGCATGACGCCCGCCCGTTTTGCCCAAGGCGGCCGAGGCGAGCGCATTGGATGGTGCATCGCGCGCTCGCCGTTTGGCTGGATGATTGCGGGCGCGACCGGGCGTGGCCTGTGCTGGCTGGCACTGGCGGGCACGGCCGCCGAGGCCCAAGCCAGCCTGCGCACCGAGTTCCCGCTGGCGACGCTGCACCGCGATTCGGCGCTTTCAAAGTGGGTCGAGAAGGCGGTTGCGAGCGTCCGCAGCAGCGCTGCTGGCGTCCAGGACCAGGCCGCGCCGGAGGCGCTGGATCTGCGCGGAACGGCCTTCCAACTGCGCGTATGGCAGGCGCTCCGGCAGATTCCGCGCGGCCAAACGCGCAGCTACAGCGAGTTGGCGCGCCAGTTGGGCGACACAAAAGCCACACGTGCCGTGGCCCGCGCCTGCGCTACCAACCGGGTTGCTCTGCTGGTGCCGTGCCACCGCGTGGTGGGCGCCAGCGGCTCGCTCACCGGCTACCGCTGGGGCGTGGACCGCAAGCGCAAGCTGCTCGATGCGGAGAAGGCTTTATAGCGCACGGTTTCAGCCTGGCTTGTTGCCGACGGCCAGCAGCGTCTGGAACTGCGGAGTCTCCGGCTCCTTGTCGACGATGGATGCGCTTACATTGCTGAAGCCAGCTCTTTCGAGCATCATTTCCAGCTCTGCTTCGCTGAAGCCGAGCCACTCGTCGGCGTAGAGCTCGCGCGCCTCCTCGAATCGATGTTTCGCCAGATCGAGAATGGCGATGCGGCCGCTGGGCACCAGGATCCGGACAGCCTCAGCCAATGCGCGATCGGGGTGCAGCGCGTGGTGCAGCGACTGTGAGAAGAAGACGAGATCGACTTCCGCGTCACCGATGGGCAGTTCTTCCATGTCGCCGAGCCGGTAATCGATGTTTTTCACACCGTGGCGCAGGGCCTGCTCGCGGCCCACCTCGATCATTCCGGCTGAGCTGTCAACAGCAATCACCTTCTTCGCCCTCTGTGCGAGCAGCAGAGCAAAGGCGCCCTCGCCCGCGCCCAGATCGGCGACGATGAGCGGGGGCATCAGGCGCAGCAATGCTTCAGCCAGGCTTTTCCATGATTTGCCGGGAACGTAATCCTTGCCCAGGCGACCAGCCACACTGTCAAAAAATGCGCGAGTCTTATCCTGGCGCTTGCGCAATACGCGGCGCATGGCTACCTGATCCGAGTTGGCCTCCGCGATCTCCTTTGCAGAGCGCGTAATGATTTCGTCCAGCGGTCCGTCCCCCGCAGGAATAGCAAGGCGGTATAGGCTGTGCTTGCCGGTGCGGCGATCCTCAACCAATCCCACCTGCTTGAGCTGCGAGAGATGCGTCGAGATCGTGCTCTGGCCCATGCCTAGAATCTCCTGCAGCTCGGCGACGGAGAGTTCTTCTCCTTTTAGAAGCAACAGGATACGCAGCCGACTGGGATCAGCCACCACGCGCAGAGTTTTGACAATTGACGCCATGAAGGAATTCTGCTACATATCAACATATCACGATATGACGATAGAAGGAGATCTGAATGGCAACTGCAACCATCGAGAAGCACGGAACTGAATTTAAAGTGGCTGACATGTCCCTGGCCGAATGGGGTCGCAAAGAGATCATCATCGCCGAGCAGGAGATGCCGGGGCTGATGGCGATCCGCAACAAGTACGCTGTCGAGAAGCCGCTCCAGGGCGTCCGCATCACTGGCTCGCTGCACATGACCATTCAGACTGCGGTGCTGATTGAGACACTGGTGAGCCTGGGCGCAGAGGTGCGCTGGGCGAGCTGCAACATCTTCTCCACGCAGGACCACGCGGCGGCGGCGATCGCGGCAGCCGGGGTCGCGGTCTTCGCATGGAAGGGCGAGACGCTGGAAGACTACTGGGATTGCACCTTCCGGGCGCTGAGCCACAAGGGCGGCAAAGGGCCGCAGTTGAT
>JAJZVZ010000104.1 GCA_021846945.1 Acidobacteriota bacterium
CAAGTGGCTTTTTCTTTAAAGAAAAAGCCACCTTGCACGATGCCAGAGATGTCAACAAGTGAATCGAAAGCGCTCTAGCTTCTTCCCAGATCGTTTCGCCAGGCGCGGCCGTCGTGCTCGAGCAGATGGTCGGCGCACTCCGGTCCCCAGGAACCGGCGAAGTAATTGGGGAAGACTTCCGGCTTTTTGGCAGCCCAGGATTGCAGGATGGGCGTAAAGAGCGCCCATGTGGTCTCCACGCCGTCGCGATGCGCAAAGAGTGTCTGGTCGCCGAGCATGGCGTCGAGGAGCAGGCGCTCGTAGCCGTTGGCGCTGGATTTGCCGAAGGCGCCTTCATAGTCGAAGTCCATGTTGACGGGACAGACTGCCATCTCCGGCGTGGTGGGTACCTTGGCGCCGAAGCGCAGTGCGATGCCCTCGTCGGGCTGAATGCGGATGGTGAGCAGGTTGGGCTGAATCGCCTGACAGGGATTGGTGGTGTGCAGGCGATTGAAAATCAGCAGCGGCGGCTGCTTGAACTGGATGCTGATTTCGGTGGCGCGCTTCTTCATGCGCTTGCCGGCACGGAGATAGAACGGCACTCCGGCCCAGCGCCAGTTCTCCACTTCGAGCCGCATGGCCGCGAAGGTCTCCGTGCCCGATTCGGGATTGACCCGCTCTTCATCGCGATAGCCGATGACGCGTTGGCCATCCACGATGCCTGGGCCGTACTGACCGCGCACGGTGTTGAGGATGGGGACAGTGGGAATGGCGCGCCAGACCTTCAGTTTTTCACGGCGCACGCTTTCGGCCTCGAAGCTCGATGGCGGCTCCAGGGCGACGAGACTGAGCAATTCCATCATGTGGTTCTGCACCACGTCGCGCAGCGCTCCCGCCTTCTCGTAGAACGGCCCGCGCCCCTCCACGCCCAGCGTCTCGGCCACGGTGATCTGCACGTGATCGATGTAGTTGCGGTTCCAGATGGGCTCAAAGATGCCATTGGCAAAGCGGAAGACCAGCAGGTTCTGGACCGTTTCCTTGCCCAGGTAGTGATCAATGCGGAATACCTGGCTTTCGTGGAAGACGGCATTGACCTGATGGTTGAGCAGGCGCGCGGATTCGAGGTCGTGGCCGAAGGGCTTTTCAATGACCACGGCAACCAGACCCTTTTCAGGCTGCGCCATACCCTGCGCGCCCAGGTTCTCGATAATTCCCGCAAAGAAATCCGGCGCCGTGGCCAGATAGAAGAGGCGGTTGCCGCCGATGCCTCTTTCCTTGTCGATGCGATCCAACTCGGCCTTGAGATTCGCGTAGTGAGAGGGATCGTCGAAGTTCAGCGCGAAGTAGCTGATGTGACTGACAAACTCATCGAGCTTGGGATCATCTGCTTCCACTCCGCCGAACTCGATGATGCCTTTGCGCATATCTTCAGCAAACTCGCTGGCCAACCCGCGTCGAGCCACGCCCACGATGGCAAATTCCCTGGGCAGCAGGTCCGCCTGCCGCAGGTGAAACAGCGCCGGCAGCAGCTTGCGCTTGGTGAGGTCGCCCGAGGCGCCAAAAATAACCAGAATCCCTGGATCAGGAATCCGCTCCTGCCCCCGGGGAACCTGAGACAAATCTTCCGGGCGAACACTCATCTGTATCGTTGCCATTACATTCCTCCTCATAGCTGACAGCTAACAGCGGACAGCAGGCAGTCAAAAAATCGCTGAAAGCTGATTTCTGGAACTGGGTAACTGAAGGCTGATAGCTGATAGTTGTCAGCTAGCCCTCTTTCACCGCATGCCCGCCAAATTCCTTGCGCATGATGGCGAGCATGCGGTCGGTAAAGTTGTTATCTTCACGCGAACGGATGCGGCGGATCACCGACTCGGTAATGACCGGCGCGGAGACGTTCAGGTCGATGGCCTCGAAGACCGTCCAGCGGCCCTCACCGGAGTCCACCACGTATGCCTGCAAGCCGTCGAGCGTGGGGTTGCCAGCCAGCGCATCCGCGGTCAGATCCAGCAGCCAACTGCGCACCACGCTGCCGTAGCGCCAAATCTCGGCAATCTGCGGCAGGTTCAATCCAAACTCCTGTTTCTTTTCGAGGATCGTGAAGCCTTCAGCGTAGGCCTGCATGAGGCCGTACTCGATGCCGTTGTGAACCATCTTGACAAAGTGGCCCGAGCCGCCGGGGCCAACGTGTCCCCAGCCTTTATCAGCCGCGGGGGCGAGAGTCTCGAAGATAGGCCGCAGATATTCGACCGGCTCCTTGAGGCCGCCGACCATCATGCTGTAACCCTCTTTCAATCCCCACACGCCGCCCGAGGTGCCTACGTCCACAAAGTGGAAGCCTTTCGCGGTGACCTCCTTGTGGCGGCGCATGGTGTCTTTGTAATTCGAGTTGCCGCCGTCGATGAGGATGTCGCCTGGGTTCAAAAGCGGCTCCAGTTTGGCGATGGTCTGGTCCACGGGATCGCCCTGTGGCACCATGATCCAGATGGCCCTCCGTCCTTTTAGATTTTGGACGAGTTCTTCAATCGTCGAAACGCCCAGATTACCGCTGGTTGTGAGATGCGCTACGGCTTCGGCATTGAAGTCGAAGCCCACCACCTGATGCCCGCCGAGCTTCAGGCGCTCCGCCATGTTGCCACCCATCTTGCCCAGGCCGATCAATCCAAGTTGCATATTCCCTCCATTGCCGGTTCTTCTATCACTTCCAGGTTCACAAGCTGGCGGCACAATGTGTCCGCGTCTTCAAAGCGAATCGCTCGCATGCCCACGGCTGCCGCGCCCGCCACATTTTCCTGCCGGTCGTCGATAAACAAAAAACGCTCCGCCGGCCCGCCCAGGATGTCGATCGCGCGGCGATAGATAGCAGGCTCAGGTTTGCGCAGTCCCAAATAACACGAGCTGAGCGCAACGGTGAAATATTCGCGCAGGCCGAATTTACTGAAGCGGTAATCGTTCGTCTCGCGCGCCTCGTTGTTCAGCGCGCCGAGCACATACTTATCGGATGCCGCAAGATGCTTGAGGATGCCCATGGCGCCGCCGCGAAGCAGCCTGGATTGCGCAAAAACGAAGTCAACGAACTCGTCCCGGGAGAAAGCGCGCGGCTGGTTAAAGATGACCGCGTCGAGGTAGGCATCCATGGAGATGGCGTCACGTTCCCAGGCATCGAAGTGCGCGAGGTGCCTGGCCTCGAAGCTGGCGTCCAGATGAAAGCGTTCCGTGGCGGCCGCGCGTTCGCGATGGTCCCAGCCATTGGTCAGCAGGACTCCGCCCACGTCAAAAAGGATTACGTCGAAGGGGAACATCGGCGTCCTTTTCCGCGCGTTGCCGCGCGTTGGTGCAGGATGAAAAACTCAATTGCGTTGGATTGCCTTCGGCGCCCGACCTCAGCGTGCGGCGCCGGCTTCACCGGCTGTAACGTTATGCTGGCTTTGCGGAGCCGTCTCCGCATTGATACCTGGCCTCGATATCAAGGACTTTCTTGAACCGCCTTACAAATCGCTCTTCCGAGGCGGTGAAATGTGCTCCGACGAAGGCGTCCACCACCTCGAAAGCCAGTGCCGCTCCGATAATGCGCGCGCCCAGTACGACGACGTTCATGTCGTCGTGCTCCACGCCCTGATGAGCCGAGTAAGTGTCATGGCACATTCCTGCGCGAATGCCCGGGATCTTGTTGGCCGCGACGCATACTCCAACGCCCGAACCGCAGATCAGAATTCCCCTCGGCGCATCGCCTCGCTTCAAGGCCAACCCCACCCGCTCCGCAAAATCGGGATAGTCGTCCTCCGGCTCAACCTTATAGGCTCCGAGATCAGTGATCTCGTGGCCTTTCTTCGCCAAATAGGCGCGAACTTCCTCTTTCAGAGCGAATCCGGCGTGGTCGGAAGCGATGACGAGTTTCACGAGAATCCTTTCGGAACAGTGATCAGTTGTCAGTCCCGCAAGAATGCAAAAATAGACGCGCAAGAACAATTCGTCACAAGAACAACCACTGACATCTGCACAGGCAACAGAACTGACAACTGGTCACTGACAACGGTCTTCTGTCTACTTCACCAGCTTCTTTGCGCGCGCCACTGCGTTCTCGGCGCTGAATCCAAGTTCGGCCATCGCTTTCGGACCTGGGGCTGAAGCTCCGAAGCGATCGAGGCCGAGCACGTCGCCGTCCGCGCCCACATACTTCCACCAGCCGAGCGTGGCGCCGGCTTCAATGGCCAGTTTGGGCACCTTGGCCGGCAGAACGCTTGCCTTGTATTCCGCTGTCTGTTCCTCGAAGAGCTTCCAGCTCGGAAAGCTGACGACCCGTGCCCGGATTCCTTCAGTAGCCAACTGCCTGGCCGCGGTCAGCGCAATCCAGACTTCTGAGCCGGTGCCGATCAATACCACCTGTGGATTAGACGCGTCTTCGAGAACATAAGCACCCTTGCTGACTCCGGCCAGGACGTCGTGCGCCGCCGGATCGATGACCGGAAGGTTTTGGCGAGTCAGGGCGAAGAAGCACGGGCCCTTGCGTTCAAGCGCCAGCCGCCATGCCGCGGCGGTCTCGTTGGCGTCGGCAGGCCGAAAGTCGGTGAGGCCGGGAATCGCGCGCAACGCCATGAGGTGCTCGACCGGCTGGTGCGTGGGGCCATCTTCGCCGAGAGCGATGGAGTCATGCGTAAAGACAAAAAGCGAATGGACCTGCATCAGCGCCGCCAAACGGATGGCCGGTCTGGCATAGTCCGAGAAGACAAAGAAGGTCGATCCGAAGGGAACCAGCCCGCCGTGCGCGGCCATGCCGTTGACCGCAGCGCACATGCCGAACTCGCGCACGCCGAAGAAGACGTTGCGGCCCGCGGGGTCCACATGGAAGTTGGCGCCCGGTTTGAAGATGGTGCGTGTGGAGGAGGTCAGGTCAGCGGCGCCGCCAAACAGTTCAGGAACCGCTTCGGCAATCGCGTTCATGACCGTGCCGCCGGCATTGCGCGTAGCCTGCGGCTGATCGGGCTTGAAGCTGGGAATCGCCTTCTCCCAACCCGGCTCACGTTGATCCTTCTGGGTGCGCTCGAACTCGGCCGCCAGCTCGGGATGGGCCGCGGCGTAACGCGCGAAGAGAGCCTTCCATTCGGCTTCCAGTGCCGCGCCGCGCTCCTGCGCCTTGCGCCAGTTGGCGAGGGCATCCGGTGGAACGTAGAAGCTCTGATCCTCAGGGAAGCCGAAGAACTTCTTGGTCGCCGCCGCGTTCTCGGGACCCATGGCTTCGCCGTGCACCTTGTTGGTGCCGGCCTTGGGGCTGCCATAGCCGATGATCGTGCGCACGGCGATGATGGAGGGCCGGGTCGTCTCGGCTTTGGCGGCTCCAATGGCGGCCTCGATCGCTCCCATGTCGTTGCCGTCGGCCACACGCTGCACATGCCAGTGATAGGCCTCGAAGCGCTCCAGCGCGTCCTCGGTATAGCTCAGCTCCGTCGGGCCATCCAGCGAGATCAGGTTGTCGTCGTAGAGCAAGATCAGCTTTCCCAGGCCAAGGGTTCCGGCCAGCGAGGCAGCTTCATGCGAGACGCCTTCCATCAGGTCGCCGTCACCCAGCAAGACATAGGTGTAGTGGTTGACGACCTCGAAGCCGGGGCGGTTATAAACTGCGGCCAGATGCCTTTCCGCCGCCGCCATGCCCACAGCCATGGCCACGCCCTGGCCCAGCGGGCCGGTGGTTACCTCGACTCCCTCGGTGTCGCCGTATTCGGGATGTCCCGGTGTGCGCGAGTGCCATTGGCGAAAGCTTTTCAGGTCGTCGAGCGTGAGGCCGTACCCGGAGAGAAAAAGCGATCCATACAGCAGCGCCGAAGCGTGTCCGTTCGAGAGCACGAAGCGGTCGCGGTCCGCCCATTTCGCGTGCGCGGGATTATGTTTCATCAGCTTGTGGAAGAGCAGGTAAGCGATCGGCGCGCAGCCCAGTGGCGCGCCGGGGTGGCCGCTTTTGGCCTTTTCCACTGTGTCGACGGCCAGCAGCCGCAGGGTATCAATGGACAATTGGTCGATGGAGAGATCCGCAAGAGTAGGGGTCATTGTAATTTGTGTGATGTCCTTTTTCTGGAATGCCGATACCACTTCAAAACTGCCCGCCTGGTATCGTCGTCTCTACCTGGGAAATCTCTGATCAAGCCCGCCCCATTTTGAACCGGCATTCCTCCGGGGCTGAAGCTACACTCTCAAAACATCGACCAGTTCAGAGATTCCCTGTCTCAATCTTCACTTCCACATTGTATCCAAGCCAGCGGTCCTGTTCCGGCCAGCGCAGGGCCCACTGCAGCGCGCCGCGATCTTCCGCGGGAGTGATTTCGGCGCTATAGCCGGCGCTGCCATAGCTGCGGCTGCTTGTGGATTGCACAGTCTGCCAGCCGTCATCGGACCAGACCACGTCAAATTGTGCCTCGTCCAAAATGCGCAGGGTATTCCCCGCGGCCATTCGCTGGATGGGCCGGCGAAGGCTGAACATTTCCAGCTTGCGGCGAAGTTGCTTGTGACCCTCCGGTTCGCAATAGCGGTCGTAAACCGCATCGATGCGGTCGAAGACCTTGCCCTCCACGGCCGAGCGCAGAAGCTTGACATACTCGGCATGTGCCCACACCAGCGGCACGGCAGAGCCAGCCGGCCTGCCCAGGCGCAGGCTGGTGCCCGGCCGGTTAGGCTCGTCCCAGACCTGTTCCGGCAGCATGTGACCGGCAGTGGCGAAGCGCTCATAGGTGCGGATCAACGGTGTGATATCGCGGCCGGCTGCCAGTTCATAGTGGGCACGCTCGCCGGTGAGCAGCGGCCACACCCGCCCCTGGCCCCAGCCCTCGTAGGGACCGCCGTCGGAGCGCTGGCCATAGCCGTCCCAGTTGTAACGCAGCCATCCCGGCCCCTGGGGCAGATCACGCTTCAGTATTGCGTCGACAACCTTGAGCGAGTCCACAATCAGGGGATCGTCGGCGCGGCGAACGCCGTAGCGCACCAACTCCAGAAAGCCGCCATCAATAATCTCGCGGGCTTCAAACTCGTATCGCGTACCGGGAGGCCGGTTCGACAGGCGGATCGTTTCTTTTCCGCAGCTTTCGTGCGCGTACGCCTCGCCGCACTCCGGCGGCCGGATGCGCATGTAGTGGCGCTTGATCTCGGGATGAAGGATACCGTTGTTGGTGACGGTCCAGTCTTCGAGGTGATGCTCGATCCAGTCGGCGAACTCCTCAAGAAATACTGCCATCTCCGTGGACTCGTGGGCGTGCGCCATGTCGGCCGCGCAGATCAGGCCGGCGATTACCGCCGCCAGCGTGGAAGGCGAGTAGCCGGCGTTTTCCTCCCAGCGCTCCTGGTGGGTGATGGGCGCATGGCGCACCAGGTAGCCAGCCGCACGCTCCACGAAGGGAAAAATCTTCAATCCGCCCAGCCCGTCGGCCTTCCACAGCCGCCAGGCCAACATAATCGGGAACGCCACCTCGTCGAGCTGCTTACCGCTCCAGTAAGGGGTGCCGTCAATCCAGAAATTCTGCGCGAAGCCGCCGTTGGGCTGCTGCGTACAGGCCAGGTATACGAGGGCGCGCCGCGCCGTCTCCGCCCGCCCGCAGGCCAGCAGCGCCGTGGCCGTCTGCACCATGTCGCGTGTCCATACCAGGTGATAGCCGCCCAGATCGTCGTCGCTCTTCACCTGGCCCCACGGAATCGACGCCGAGGCCACAAAGGCGCCCGCGTAGGTCTTGTCTTCATGCGCCAGCAGGACGTTGTGGCTGGCCCGCATGAGCTTGCCGCCATCCTGCGTTTTGGCCGCTAGCCATTGCGGATGCGCGGCCCGTCGCCACTGATCGATGAAGCGGCTGCGATGCTCCGCAAAAGGGATTGCCAGCGCTCCCATCGTCTTTTGTGCCGCCGGATGGTGGCCTTCGCCAATTCCGACGGCAACCGTGAACTCCACCGCGCACTTTCCGGAGGCGCCGTTGCCGCGCTCTGCCTGCGCGATCTCCGTGGCGAGGTCCAATTCGCCCATGACGGCAATGTTGCCGCTGGTGGCTGAGCCAAACTCCCAATCCATGTGGAAGTTGTCCATCAGGTCGCGCCAGCCGTCGCTTTCACCCACAAAGCCGCAACTTACCCGCGAAAAGCCCAGGCTCGACGGCCCGCCATTGGCCGCCAGCGCCAGCGACCACCCATTCTTCCAGGCCAGCAGAACTTTGCGTCCGGCAATATCTACCGCGCGGGCGTTGTTGTCTGTTCCGCCGCCGTCGAGGCGCGGCGCCAGCAGGACGTAGACCTTGAGCCGCGGCAGAAGGTTCTCGTCGCCCTGCAGCCGCACATGCGTCAGCACGACCGAGTGATGGGGATCGCAGAGGATTTCCTTGGTCAGCTCGTACCGGCCTTCTGGATCCCGGTTCACATAGCGCACGCCCATCGCTTCGGGATGAATGTACTCGAAGGAGTTGTGCAGATCACGCTTTTCCTCATGCACGAAGGTTTCGCCGTCGGTGATGAGGAACTGCATGTCCCGTACCTGCGGGCGGTCGATCGTGGGATGGTATACCTCGTTGAGAATGCCATGCGAGCAGGTGAACCAGATCCGGCTCGATGCCGAGTATGCAGTGCCCACCGCGTCCTTGAGGCTCGATGTCCAGCGCGGTCTCATGCCGGGAGTGCCAAAGGCTTCCCCCTGCTGTTCTAGCCACCTGTAGAGGGGCTGGTCGCTCATAGATTCAATGTCACTTTCGGAGTGGGAAGTTGAAGAGGTTGAAAATAGACACGCCAATCACGAAGCGGCTCGGTGGCACCCTCTCCTTTCGACGCGCTGCCGGGCCTGAAGGATGCTTTTGGCCGGAAACCTGCCCCTTTCCCAACTTTCCCGCACCCTTGTGCCGGATTTCTGCATCCATCTCAGAAAGAAGGTTCTTATCGCGCGCGTGACGCCCGGGAGTCAACCGCAGGCTCACACTTTGTCGCTAACCGCCCTGTGCAGGGCGCAACCCCTTTCACAGTACAATCCGAACGGAGGAGATTTCCCGTATGGCATATGAATTGGCACCGCTTCCCTATGACTATTCTGCCCTCGAGCCTTTCATCGACACGGAAACCATGCACCTGCATCACGACAAGCATCACCAGGCTTACATCAACAATGTGAACGCCGCCCTGGCCAACCATCCCGCCCTGGCGGCCCTGTCGGTCGATGATCTGCTGCGTGATCTGAACAAGATTCCCGACGATATCCGTACCACCGTCCGCAACAATGGCGGCGGCCACTCGAACCACACTGCCTTCTGGAATCTGATGGGCCCTGCGGGCTCGCACGGAATCGGCGGCGCACCAACCGGCGCAATCGCCGCGCAGATTCAGGCCGATTTTGGGGACTTTGAAGCTTTCAAAAAGGCCTTCAACGACACCGCCGCGAAGCAGTTCGGCTCCGGCTGGGGCTGGCTGGTCTTCCAGAACGGCAAGCTCAGGGTCATGTCCACTGCCAACCAGGACTCGCCGCTGTCGCAGGGGCTGTACCCGATCCTCGGCAACGACGTGTGGGAGCACGCCTACTATCTCAAGTACCAGAACCGCCGTCCGGAGTATCTGGCCGCATGGTGGAACGTGGTCAACTGGGCTGAGGTGAACAAGCGCTTTGCCGTGGCCAAGGGATAAGAACAGTTGCCAGTGTTCAGTTGTCAGTTGTGAAAATACACCGGCCGGCGCAGGGCTGGTGTAAGTGGAAACATTCCAGGTTCAGGGTTGTGGGCCTGGAATTTCCCGTCTCTGACGGGCATGTGGGTGTGTGCCCGCGCGAGAGTCTTCAGGGTCTCTTTCGCGCAGTGAGGATGGGGCCTGTCCGCGGCGTTTTGCGTCCGGAATCCTGATCTATGCCTCGGGGTGAACGGCGCGGCGCGGCGAGGTCTGCCGGTCGAGCAGGAGCATCACAACCGCCGAAAGCCCCAGCAAAGCGCCCACAGCATCGAGCCCACCGGCGTAGCTGCCCGACCTGCTCTTGATCCAGCCGATCAGGAATGGGCCCAGGAAGCCGCCCAGGTTTCCGAGCGAGTTGATCCAGGCGATGCCCGCGGCCACGCCGGTTCCCGAGAGAAACATGCTGGGCATGGCCCATAGCGGCGGCTTGGACGCGTTCACGCCGAAGTTGACGATGATCAGCGCCAGCAGAACGGGCACGGTGGCCTGTGCGGCGCCTACCCACACAAATCCCACAAAAGCTGCGGCACAGGGAATGACGACGTGCCAGGTGCGCTCCAGCGTGAGGTCGGAGTTGCGCGCCCACGCCATCATGGCCACGATGGCGACGAAGCCGGGGATAGAGTTGAGCCAGCCGATGGTCAGCGACGAATAGCCGAACTGCTTGAGGATGAGCGGAGACCACAACCCGGCAGCGTAAAGTCCGGCTGAGGTGCCTGTGTAAATCAGCGAAAGCGCCAGGACACGGGGATTGCGCAGCGACTCCCATGCGGAGCCCGATTGCCGGAGGGGCTTGGCAACTGTGGCCTCTTCGGCGTGCAAGGTGGCCGTGAGCCAGGCACACTCTTCCGGCGCGAGCCAGCGCGCCTCTTGGGGGCGGTCGGCCAGCACCTTCAGAACCAGCAGGCCGAGCAGGACCGCCGGCAGTCCTTCCATGATGTAGAGCCACTGCCAGTTGCTGAGGCCGGCGATGGTGGGCAACTCCATCAGCGCGCCCGAGATAGGCGAACCGGCGGCCGTGGAGAGAGGCGCGGCGGCCATAAAGGCGGCGATCGCCAGGGCCCGGTGGCGGCCGGGAAACCACATCGTCAAATACAGGATGATGCCAGGGAAAAATCCACCCTCCGTGGCGCCCAGCAGGAAGCGCAGCACGCAAAAGCTGACCGGGCCGACGGCGAATGCCGATGCCGCCGAGACCAATCCCCAGACGACCACCACCCAGGCGATCCAGCGCCGCGCGCCCATCCGGTAAAGGATCAGGTTCGACGGCACCTGGAAGAGCACGTAGCCCACGAAAAAGATGCCGCCGCCGAAGCCGAAAACGGCTGGCGACAGTCCGATCGCCTTGTTCATGGTGAAGGCCGCGAAGCCTACGTTGACGCGGTCGAGGAAGCTGACGAAGTAGAGCAGCATCACGAACGGAAGAATGCGCAGGTTCAGCTTGCGCACTACGCGGGTTTCGAGGGCTGCAGTCATGGGCGCGGACTCACGCAGTCGCCAAAGGCCTGGAAGAAGTGATGGCGGCGCAGACGGCTTCAGTGACCTGTGCCGTGGTGGCCGTGCCGCCCAGGTCACGCGTGTGCAGTGCAGGATTGGCCGTGACCTGCTCGACGGCCTGCATCAGCCGCGCGGCGGCGGCGGCTTCGCCCAGGTGATCGAGCATCATGGCCGCGGTCCAGAAGGTGCCGACCGGGTTGGCGATACCTTTGCCCATGATGTCGAAGGCGGAGCCGTGGATGGGCTCGAACATCGACGGATAGACGCGCTCGGGATTGATGTTGGCGGTGGGGCCGATGCCCAGGCTGCCGGCCAGCGCGGCGGCCAGGTCGCTGAGGATATCGGCGTGCAGGTTGGTGGCCACGATCGTGTCGAGCGAGGCTGGCCGGTTCACCATGCGCGCCGTCATCGCGTCCACCATCTCCTTGTCACAGGCGACGTCAGGAAAATCCTTCGCCACTTCGCGCGCCACATCATCCCACATCACCATGGCGTGGCGCTGCGCGTTGCTCTTAGTGACGACCGTGAGCAGCTTGCGCGGGCGGGACTGGGCAAGTTTGAAGGCGTAGCGCTGGATGCGCTCGACCCCGGCACGTGTCATCACCGACAGGTCGGTAGCTACCTCGATAGGGAATCCCTGGTGGACCCGGCCACCGGCGCCGGAGTATTCGCCCTCGGTATTCTCGCGCACGATCACCCAATTCAGATCCTCGGGGCGGCAGCGCTTCAGGGGCGCGTCGATGCCGGGGAGAATGCGCGTGGGCCGCACGTTGGCGTACTGATCGAGTCCCTGGCAGATCTTGAGCCGCAGGCCCCACAGCGTGATGTGGTCGGGAATATCCGGGTCACCGGCGGAGCCGAAGAGGATGGCGTCTTTGCCACGCAGGGCATCGAGACCGTTGGCCGGCATCATCTCGCCGTGTTTGCGATAGGCGTCGCCGCCCCAGTCGAAGCTCTCAAACTCCATCTGGAAGCCGCTTTCCGTGCCTGCGAGCGCTTCAAGAACCTGCCTCCCAGCGGGCACAACTTCCTTGCCGATGCCGTCACCGGGAATCAACGCAATACGGTAAGACTTCATTTCCAGTGCTCCTTTTCGAACAGGCCCATTCTACCCGCAGAGGCCGCAGGAGTGGCCTCATTGAAATCGGGTAAACGAGATTTCCCGGTCATCAAGCTGCTGTTGTACACTCGTCGAGACGGCCCCCTGAAACCGGCTCCTTCCCCGCCGGGCGCATTGCACGACGGACGGGCTTCCCCCACAGGAAAATCACGAAACCGAAGAGGAGGTCACCATGACTACGCCCGCACCCCAACCTGATCACATTCTGCAAACCGGACTTGCCTTCTGGGCCTCGAAAACATTGCTGAGCGCCGTCGAAATGGAGGTCTTCACCGAACTGGCGAAGCGCCCTGAAAATCTGGAAACGCTGGCTGGCCGCCTCGGCCTGCATCCCCGCTCCGCGCATGATTTCCTCGATGCGCTGGTAGCCCTGGGATTCCTGCAACGCGAGGCCGGCTTCTACCTCAACACGCCGGCAACCGACCTCTATCTGGATAAGCACAAGCCGTCGTACATCGGCGGCATTCTGGAGATGGCGAACCGCCGGCTCTATCCCCACTGGAGCAAGCTGACGACGGCGCTCCGAACCGGCCAGCCGCAGGGCGAAGCCGGGCCGGGCGCAACTGACACCTTTGCCGCTCTCTATGCCGATCCGGACCGGCTCAAGGGATTTCTGCGCGCCATGACCGGCGTGAGCCGCGGCGCCAACATGGCCATCGCCGCGAAATTTCCCTGGGATCAATACCAGACCGTAGCCGATGCGGGACCGGCGCAGGGCGATCTGCTTGCCCAGGTGGCGCTGAAGAACCAGCACCTCTCCGGCATCGGATTTGATCTTCCGGAGGTGGGCCCCATCTTCGAAGAGTACATGGCAGAGCATGGCTTGTCGGACCGGGTTCAATTCAAAGGAGGCAGCTTCTTTGCCGATCCACTGCCCAGCACGGACGTGATCATGATGGGCCACATCCTGCACGACTGGAATCTCGAAGAGAAGCGCATGCTGATCGGCAAGGCGCACGCGGCTCTGCCCAAGGGCGGTGCGCTGCTTGTATACGATGCCATGATTGACGACGACCGCTCGAAGAACGCCTTTGGCCTGTTGATGAGCCTGAATATGCTGATCGAAACCCCCGGCGGATTCGACTATACGGGATCGGACTGCATGGCCTGGATGAAGGACGCGGGCTTCCGTGAGACGCGCATCGAGCACCTGGTCGGGCCGGACTCGATGGTGGTGGCGGTCAAATAGGTTTTGGCGACTGCGCATTGGGCGCCTTGCGGTCGGGTGGCTCTCACGCGCCGCGCGGCCCGCAAGGCGCCATCCTTATTGCCGGTACCGTAATGAGAGACGCATACCCGGACTGTGACCGAAGGCACATGAGCATTTCGCAGGGCGCGCGACAATAGCGTTATCGGCGCACTTGTGGTTCCCTGTGCCGGGTGGAGATGAGATTTTATGAGCGATCTAGCCCCACTGGTTGACGGTGTAGCCGTTGATCCACTGGTCGGTCATCCTGCCGACTTTCACGTTTTTCACAAATTTATTCAGCGCTGCAAGGATCTGCCCGCCATTACAACGGCGGTGGTTTGGCCGCTCTCCGATGTCGCGCTGAAGGGTGCCGTGGAAGCCGCCGCCGCTGGCCTGATCGAGCCAACGCTTATCGGCCCTGAGCCCGAGATGAAAGCGCTCGCCGCCAAGATCGGCGTGGACATCAATCCCTTTCCGATTCTCCAGGCTGATACCGAGGCCAGGGCTGCCGAGCTGGGTGTGGCCATCTGCCGCTCCGGCGGCGCCCAGGCCATGATGAAGGGCAGCCTGCACACCGACGAGATGATGAAAGCAGCCATGAATCGCGATACGGGGCTGCGCACCGCCCGCCGCATCTCTCATGTCTTCATCATGGATACGCCCGCCTATGCCCGGACCTTGCTGATCACGGATGCGGCCATCAACATTACTCCGGAGCTTGAGGACAAGGTGCACATTGTGCAGAACGCCATCGATCTGGCGCACGCGCTCGGCATTCCCGAGCCCAAGGTAGCGCTGCTTTCGGCGGTCGAGACCGTGAATCCGAAAATCAAGTCGACTCTGGATGCTGCCGCGTTGTGCAAGATGGCCGACCGCGGCCAGATTACAGGTGGGGTTCTGGATGGGCCGCTGGCCTTCGATACCGCCGTCAGCACCAAGGCTGCCAGCATCAAGAAGCTGGTTTCGCCGGTGACCGGACAGGCTGACATTCTGGTGGTTCCCGACCTGGAGAGCGGGAACATGCTGGCCAAGCAGCTTGAATACCTGGGCGGAGCGCAGCTTGCCGGCATCGTGCTCGGCGCGCGTGTACCGACGATCCTCACAAGCCGGGCCGATTCGGCAGAGACGCGCCTGACCAGCTGCGCCGTGGCCGTTCTGCTCCATTACGCGACGCATCCGGCGGTGAAGGTTTAGGGCCGTATTCCGAACGGGGGGAGAAACGGGCGTCATCCTTTCTGGGGATGGCGCCCGTTCAATTTTTTTGCCGGTCGGGAATTTTCCCACTGTTCTCTCGTCACGCAGATGGGCTATATTGACTCCACCGTATCGAGAGAACTGCAACAGAGATTCGGGTGGTTCGCTGGTCAGGTGCCATGATTTCTATTTCTTGTCGGGGTTGTCTTTGTTTGGGTTTTTCTCGAATCGGCGTACACTTTGGTTCCGCGGCAGCGGGAGCTGCCACGGATGAAGCCTACGCGCCGGCTGGCGGCTGAGGAGGTCGACGGCATCCGTTGAGCCGGCCCCACCAGGGTTGAACAGGAGGTCGAATGAAGATTACCGATAGTATTGGTCTCTTACTCAAGAACAAAGGCGAGAAGATGGTCTTGTCGGTTTCGCCGGACCAGACCGTCTACGAAGCGATTCAGATGATGGCTCAGTACGATGTAGGCGCGCTGCTGGTTCTGTCGAACGGCCGACTGGTGGGGATTCTGTCAGAGCGCGATTACACGCGCAGAGGCATCCTCATGGGCCACCCGTCCAAGGAAACGCCGGTGCACGAAATCATGACTACTCCGGTCGTCTACGTCACTCCCCAGCACACGGTGGACGATTGCATGACCATGATGACCGGGCATCATTTCCGGCATTTGCCCGTGGTCGAGAATGATGAGGTCGTTGGAATCGTCTCGATCGGCGACCTCGTGAAATGGGTAATCTCTGGCCACGAACACACCATTCAGGCACTGGAAGGCTACATTACAGGAGCGTATCCGGGGTAGTAGCTGTTGCCACAAGCCCTGCTTTTGGCGGCTTTTCCTGAATGCGGGCCGGTGTGCATCTACACGTCCGCCCGCATTCCGGCGTTTGAAGAGTTGCCACATCGTCTGCGAGACTCGAAGTATGCCCCATCGCATCCCGGCGCTCATCTTTGACCTGGACGGAACCCTTACCGACTCTAAACCCGGCATCATTGGCTGCCTGCGCAAGGTGCTCGACGCCCGCAACATGGGCGACCAGGGACCGCTGGATCGCTTTGTCGGGCCGCCGGTTGCGGAGTGGACCCGGGAGCTGCTGCCCCACGGCAGCGACGAGGAGCGCGCCGCGCTTGCGCGTGAATACCGCGAGTGCTACGGGCGCGAGGGCTGGCAGAACAACTCCGTCTTTCCCGGAGTGCGCGAGATGCTCCTCCGGCTTCGCAGCGCGGATTTTCCGCTTTACGTGTGCACATCCAAGCATCAGCCGTATGCGCAGTGCATTCTTGATCATTTCGAGCTGTCCCCTTTTTTCGTGGCCGTCTACGGGGACAGACCGGAATACTCGAGCCACGGTAAGCCGGATCTGCTGGCGCTGCTCCTGCGCGAGGAGTCTCTCAGCAGCGCTGACGCGTGGATGATCGGCGACCGCAACTTCGATATCGAGGCCGCGCATGCCAACAACATCCGATGCCTGGCGGTCGAATGGGGCTATGGGATGCCCGGGGAGTGTGCGCAGGCCGATGCGGTGGCCGCAACGCCCGCCGAAGTAATCGCCGCGCTGGCTCCGGATGGTAGCTTTGCGCATTTTTAGGTTCATTCCGTCGCCTGTGGGCAGAACCACAGCGACCACC
>JAJZVZ010000105.1 GCA_021846945.1 Acidobacteriota bacterium
GAAGATATCGAGCGCCTTCCTGTACATCGCTTCGGCCTGCGTGAGGTCCCTACGGGACTGGTACACGTTCCCCAGATTGACGTAAGCGTCGGCCATGCCTTCTTTACTCCCCATGGCCTCGAAGATATCGAGCGCCTTCCTGTACATCGCTTCGGCCTGCGTGCGGTCCCTGCGGTCCTGGTACAGGGTTCCCAGGTTGTCGTAAGTGGCGGCTATGCCTTCTTTACTCCCCATGGCCTCGAAGATATCGAGCGCCTTCCTGTACATCGCTTCGGCCTGCGTGCGGTCCCTGCGGTCCTGGTACAGGGTTCCCAGGTTGTCGTAAGTGGCGGCTATGCCTCCTTTACTCCCCAGGGTTTCGTAGATATCGAGCGCCTTCCTGTACATCACCTCGGCCTGCGTGCGGTCCCCATGGTCCCGGTACACGTTCCCCAGGTTGTCGTAAGTGTTGGCCATGCCTCCTTTACTCCCCAGGGTTTCGTAGATATCGAGCGCCTTTTTCTGCATCACCTCGGCCTGCGTGAGGTCCCCACGGGACTGGTACACGTTCCCCAGATTGCCGTAAGCGTCGGCCATGCCTCCTTTACCCCCCACGGCCTCTTCGATAGCGATCTCCTTCCTGTACATCGCCTCGGCCTGTGCAAGGTCGCCGCGGGTCAAGTACACGTTCCCCAGATTGCCGTAAGGGACAGCCATGGCTCCTTTACGCCCCAGGGTTTCGTAGATATCGAGCGCCTTCCTCGGCATCGCCTCGGCCTGCGTGAGGTCCCCACGGTCCTGGTACATGTTCCCCAGATTGACGTAAGCGTCGGCCATGCCTTCTTTACTCCCCAGGGCCTCTTCGATGGCGAGTTCCTTACTGTACATCGCCTCGGCCTGCGTGAGGTCCCCATGGTCCCGGTACACGTTCCCCAGGCCGCCGTAAGCGTCGGCCATGGCTTCTTTGTCATTCTGAGAATCGCCAATGGACTTACCCTTCTTAAAGGCTTCCTCCGCGTCGCTTAAATGACCGACGCGAACCAACAGGTGCCCGAGTTGGTTCCAGCCTTCTGCATTGTCCGAGTCCAACTCCACGGCTTGCCGATACGCAGCCAGGGCCTCCTTCGTATTGTCGTAAAAAGCCAGAGCACCAAGGTGTCGTGCCGCCTCAGCGGCTTCCTGATCCGCGGCCTTGCCCTCAGCGATCTTGCGTTCGAGAACCTCGCGAAACAGCGCCTTGGCCCCTTGCGTATCGCCTTGCGCCAACCGGGCCAGGGCATCTTGTATCCGTCGCTCCGGCGCATCTACTTGTGCCAAGGCATGAACTGCGTCTGCACATGCCTTGATCGCATAGCGCCGGGCGGCTTCATCAGGCCCAAACTTTTCCGGATGCCGACAGTATCCTTGCACCGCCGCGGTGAGCCCCCTGAGGCGCGCTGTCTCAGCCCGACCTTTTTGGAGGTTCAGATCGCTCCGAAGGTGCTTCTGATAGAAAGCGAGCCCGAAACCGAGGACGGTTACCGCAAGCGCTATGGAACCGCCATAGCGCAAGATAAATTGCCCCACATTGCCGCCCGGGGGCGTAAGTGGCTGGTCGATCCGCGCCTTGAGCAAGGGATAGAGAACATAACGGTAAAAGATGTACGAGACAAAGCCAACTAGCACCAGCGGCTGCGTCAGAAAGGGTGCGACTTCTTTAAATCCGGAAAGATCTCCCATTCCCCGTTACTATCTTCTCGCCCCTACAATAGGGGCTGTGGCCGGCCAGACCCGGCATGATTGGATCCCCCCAGTCGACCATGATTCGGGAGGTGTTGTCACCGGGCCTGGTGGGCAGTGCATCATTGCTGATAGGTGTAACCCATGGCCTGCGCGCCAGAAAGCCTTATCTGCAATGTCTTGCGCTAAGACGGTGAGGGGGCCCTTGTGGCTATAAATACAGATGTTCCTGACGGTACTGCGTATTCCGACCATTCCTGCCACCCATTCCGGTGTCAATGCTACCACGGATTCCGGGCAATGTTGCCACCTCTTCGGAGTGCGGGGACGCGGTAGCTTGATTCGGCGAGCGCAGGATCATTGATGAGTTCATGCCAGCGCTCCACCGGGATTGACCGGTCACGAGTGTCGAGCGGCGCTGATAGCGGTCCTCCAGGATCTCCAGCAGATCACGCCGTTGTTCAGCGCGCAGCGCGGCGCGTGGTTGGCGGCAAGGGGTGCCGACGAGGACAGAGTGATGGCAACGCACGGAGATTCGAAAGGGAGGGTACCAAGCGTTACGCCTTCATTCATTGCGAAGTGGAGCTTCAGTCCCTATGATCGTATTAGCTAAGACCTCATAGAGGGTTGCCGAAATGCCGGTCCGTTGGGAGTCATAGGAGAAAGCACAGATGTCATGGTCAGGACCGCAGAAAATCCCATCGCGCAAATTCGTCTGTGGTTTCTGCTGCTCCTCAGTCGCGTCCATTGTGGGCTACTACTCCGACGTTGTACAAGCGTTTATTTACATTTGTCCTCACTGTGAAAAACCAAGTTTCTTCCACCACGGATGTCAAGTTCCAGACATCATCCCAGGCAATGACGTAAGGCATCTGCCAAAAGATATTGAGGCTCTTTATAGAGAAGCGCGCAATGCTGTCTCTGTGGGCGCCTATACGGCGTCGGTGCTTGCGTGCCGCAAACTGCTAATGAGTATTGCCGTTACGCAAGGCGCGAAGACTGGCGAAAGCTTCTTGAGCTACGTGGACCATCTGGCAAACGCCGGGTTTGTACCACCAAACGGACGCGGTTGGGTCGACCACATTCGCAAGAAAGGAAATGAAGCAAATCATGAGATCAAGCTAATGGTGCAAGCCGATGCAGAGGAGCTGATCGCATTTACGGAAATGCTCCTGAAGTTCATCTACGAGTTCCCAAACCGTGTACCCGCACCGCCAAAGACGTAAGACTCCCAAACCGGGTTACGCGCCGGCATAGCCTGCGCCCACCTTCCAACCGGATCTGCAACCGCCGGAGAACCGAGGAAGGATTCAGCAATTCATGTTCCCAGACCCTTAGCACCATCTACCCCCGGCGATTCAAGGCGCCGGAAACCAGTTGATCGCGCTGCTTGTTCGACGACAACTTTTTCTCCCACAACACCTTGTTCGATCGGGGCCGAGTGGAGTGCTTTGGACATCCATGCCAGAAGCAGCCGTCGATGAATACGGCCAGCCGGCGGGCTGAAAAGACAAAGTCGGGGCGGACTTTGTTAGTGCATCTTTAGTGAAAGCATCAACGGTGTGGCCGGACAACGGATCCAGCCTGATCGCAACATGGCGCCGCCAGCCCGTGATCCGGTGCGCCTTCATCAGTGCGGTTGGCGCTACGGATGGAGAATTCCATCCATATCAGCGGACAGAATTATCTGGTGAGGTTATGCGCATCGTTGGAAGAGTTTTGGTGCCGGTAAAGTCTTCTACATTTTCGTCTCATCCGGCGGGGGTACTTCAAGATCCCACGCGTACCCCGTTTTCCGATTGTAGTAATAGGAATTGTACACGTCGGCCGCCGCGCCGCTGGCGTCGTCGTATAGTCTCGTAGCGTTGATGCCCATCAGCTCAAGCCGCCGAAATACGTCGCCCGCTACAGATTTAGGAATATTGATCTTGGTTAGCATAGGGACCGTAATACTGCTGGCATCATCTGCCTCCTTTAACCCGCCCACAAAGTCCTCAAAGTCCGTTTTGTCTAAATGTGCATAGTCAAGCGTGTCGTAGATGAACACACCAAGCTGCTGCTGCATGCGTTTGTTCCAGCTCGCTGGAAAGCGAACGTATTTCAGAACTTCCCTAGGGTAGCCGTGCACAAATAGTGGCTCACGCTCATGCATGAAGAGATGGTATTCCTCCGTCGTTTTACCGATATCGATATTAAGAGGCGTATGATATCTTGCCCACGAAAATCCCAACGCGCTCACATCAAGCGCGTAAATGCTGACTGTATCATTGGGTTTGTTTCTTTCGAGACGAACACCGTCGAACGCGAAAAACAAAGCAACGTATGGCGAAAGCGTAAAATCGATCAGTGGTGAGGGAACACCGTAGTGCCGCCCATATTCTAGGCGCGCCCGGCGGTCGCCTGCGATACCAGCAGGAAGCTCACCGATTGAGCGAACATTGGTCAGAAAGTGGGTCAGCATCTCATCAGGACCAGGATTCCAACTTTCGTGAGGAGTCGTGCCGTAGCGAGCCAGCGTTGAACAAATACGGTAGCCGCTCTGTTTATGGCCCCGGAAAATAAACTCACCATTGCTTAGGGCAAGCCGTTCTAGGTGCGAAACTGCCTCATCCAGCGTTTCGACTGTGATTTCTTCAATGCTCATCTAAAGATTTCCCCTTCCTGAAATTTCCCTTTCCTATGCCGACCGTGGCGGTGATGCGATTGAGGAGACGAGCCTCGAAGTCGGGGAGTGTGTTTGCTTGCCACGTAACGAAATTGTACTGCCGATTATCGAAGTGGATTTCATCGAGCATGTCGTGGCGGCAGGTATGAATCACCGGCAGGCCAAGACCGAGTCCGAAACCAGCCTCGAAGTACACACCGCCGCGAACGCCATTTCCGCCATGCGTGAAATCAGCAACAACGAAACGGCTTCTACGGATGGTCGCAATTATCTCATCGTCGATTCGATTGTTATGCTCGACCCGATTCATGATTCGTGGCTCGAAGCCAGCCTTGTCGATGGCATTAGCGATGGCCTGATGAAGTTCAGTCATGTCAGCATCAAACCACATTGCGCAGAAACCAACGCGGCTCTCGGGATTAACGCTGCGCAGCCTATGCAAGTAATCCCAGCCTTCCGGCGTGATCGCATCTGGTTGAAGTCCCTTATTTCGGCTACCAACCACCAGGTGCTTACTGGCAAGATAATCCCGGAAGAGCCAGATCAGTTCCTCATCATCTTCTGCCCAGGCTCGGGCAAGCAGCTCCGGATTGACGTGACCAGCCGCGTCGTGAAGCTCGATTGGTGCCCCGGTCTTTGGATAAGCTGCCGCGAGATACTGGAGAAGCCTTTCAGCCTTTTCGCCGACGCTCGGCGTCGGCAATTTCCGCAACCACTTCAAGTCCGCCTCGCGCAAGAAACAATCCGGATTTTCCCGCACCCAACCGCTCGCATTAGCGGCCTGATCGGGGCTGAAGTATGCGCTGGACGCCGCGATGCGGAATTTCCTTGTCACTCTAAAAGGGCCGCACCGCGGGCATTCAACGGTGGTGTCACCGATGCAAGGAAGTTTCGCATCATCGTTATTACAAATTGGGCAACGTGCCATTTCCGCCTCTGTCGAATAAGAGCCATCCCCACCTGTGCATGGCGGATTCGTATCAACGCCGCCACTAACGTTTCAAATAGCCCATGACCGTGTGAGGTCCCCCAAAAATTGCTAGATTCGGCCTCCCCAGGTGATTTGTCAGTGCTGGTCTGATCAAGCATGTTCTGCCTGCGCGCGGTGAACTCCGGCATCCGCGCTGATTACCGAAGGAGCGTAACTGGAGAGTCCGAGCATCCGTCAGTCATCCTCAGCGGAGGCCGCCTGACGGACGCTCTATTCTGTCCGGTCGAGCCAGAACATTCTCTGCCGCCGCATCATACGCGAACGTTGATCTCAAGTCCCTCCGCTTTGCCTATATCTGGAACCACACCGTCAACAACTAATCTGGACCGCAGCAAAGCCTGAGCGCAGTGATGGGCGCCACCAACGGGTGCGATTGTGTGTCTAGCCTACCAACGGTAGGCGTCTAGCTCCGACTCTTGTATCTGTGGAAACCCACAACTTTCACCCATCCCGCCCACATCAAAAACCGAAATCCCGCACGAAACCCAAGAATCAGCACGTTTTTGACACCGCTTAGGCACTCTGCCCATGAAGCAAAGCCGTGCTTGCAGCAGGTTTCGGCGCGGCGTTTTCGGAATTCCCACAGCACGGCGTGATGCTTAACGCCAAAAGCATTTTGCGGACAATAGAAAACGAAAAGCGCGGAATTTCCGCGCCGCGCTACTAGTGAGACACACAACCGAAAGGAGGTAACGAACATGGCAGGCACTCGAGAACCCCTCGCCAGTCTGGCGCGGAACTACCCGCCGGGATCCCGCGGGCTAGGAACGCTGGTGTTGCGTGAGTACACGCAGATTGTGGCCGCCCGGCAGAGAGGATGGGCCTGGAAAGACATCGCGGGCGGGATGGATCTCCCGGAGACCAAAGCCAAGGCGCTGGCTGAGGCGTTCCGGCGGGTTCATGCGCGGGTCGAGTCCGGACAGTTAACGGCGCCAAAGGGCACCCAGGCCACGCCTGCGGCGCGCACGGTGCCAGCCGTGACCTCCCGCCCGGCTACGGCTTCTCCGAATGAATTATTCGAATCTCTTCGTATCGACAAATAAGGAGTACCTCATGACTCAAAAAACGATGCTGGTTTCACATGGGAACAAGGGTGGAGTCGGGAAAAGCTATACAGCGTCCTTGCTCATAGAGTCGCTGCTTGCCCGCGGGTTGCGGGTGGCCCTCATCGAAAGCGACCCGACCCAACCCGACGTTGCAACGCGGTACGTCGGGGACCCCGACCTGGAGATAGGAGCGCTGAGCATGAATCGCGCCGGGGATTCCGAAAACGCATTGGCGGCATTCGGCGCCTGGCTGGAGTCGCACCCCATTGACCATGTTGTCGTGAATCTTCCCGGCGGCGCCGGCGAAACACTGGACCGCACCGGGGACATGCTTCGCGATCTCACCGACGCGCTGGAGTACAAACTGATCGTGACCTACTCACTCGAAAAGAACCGTGTGGCCGCCGATGGGTTGATGAGATCAGCATCCGAAGGACTTCTCTCTCATGTCGAATCGGAAAATCGGTTTGTGCTCATTCCGGAATTTAAAGGCGCCCCCGGATCATTCGAATGGATGACCCACCCCGTCCGCCAGGAACTCGGGATGAAAGAGATCGTCATCCCGGCACTCGGCAGCCGCTCGGCGCTGCAGCAGCTCGAAGCAACGCCCGGGCGCATCGCGGCATTGATTGATAAGAGCGCCAGGCCGGCAGGTTGGATGATCCTCGACCAGTCCTCCGTTTACCGCTGGTACCACGCGTCCATCGCAGCGGTTCAACCCATTATTGGAGAATAGTATGACGACAGACCACGAAGACGACCCGTTCGCAGAAGAAACCTCCGAGAGCACAGTGGTCGGGGAACCCCAGAACCAGGAATGGGCCGCTTCGGCGGCCCCGGCCCCACAAGAATCGGGACAGCGCCAGGCAGCGCTGGATCGCGCACTGGACAAGTTACCGCAGGACCGGGCAGTCGCCACCGCCCGGGCGCTCCTACGGCACGGGGTATCGGAACAGGATCCGGTCGCCGAGATCATTGATATCGCCATTGATGCTGATGTGGCCAGACAGGCGGCAGCGGCAGCCGCCACATCTGCTGCGGATGCAGCAGGGCGCATCGAAGCAGCAACCAAAAGCATCGGAGACGATATCTACAAGCAGGCGCTCAAAGCCGGCAGCGACGTCCAGGGCGTAATCAAGGCCACACTGCATGCCGAGGTAGTAAAAACTGGAAAATCCCTTCTGCAGGCCATTCAGCGCGCCGCTGACAGCGGCGCTCAGAAAATCGAGCAGGCGTCCGCTGGCCTCGATGATGCTGCCAGGCAACAGCAGCAGGCAACACTCCGGCAGTGGAAGGCAGACCTTGCCGCCACCGCGAAGAATGAAACGAAAGCGAGGTATGCCAGGTCGTGGTTAGCGATCGCCGTAACGATCCTGCTCACTCTTGGACTCGGTGCGGGGCTGATGTTCAGTGGACTGTACTACGCACGGAAAATCCTGCCGTGGAACTGGACGCTTAGGGTCGGCAACAACGGCCGAACCTGCGGCACAAACAAAGCGGGGATCCCGTATTGCCTGTCACGCTACCAGTAGCCCCGTTTTTTGTCCTGGTCTGGAACCCATGGGGCCGGCGCTGCAGCGCCGGACAGTAACCGGGACCAGCCCAGAACCAACCCCAGAACCCGCGAGCAGATGGTGGGGTCGGCGTCGGTGATAGTTCGGGGCAGATATCACACGCCGGGGCAAGGTGGGTGGGGTCGGGTTTCTTCTTCCGTAGGATACGATGTTGGCATGGATTTTGAGAATTCCGCCCTCTGCCTGCGGGTTCTGGGTTCTGATTCTGGCCTAGATTCCTGCACGGACCTGTTACCGCGCTGCAGCGCGGTCCATTGTTGTAACCCCCTTGCTATATATACCTATAGTAAGGGGGTTACAAAACCCTCTGGCTTCATCTTTTCCGCAGCCACTAGCCCCATCTCTCGCACTAGCCTCGTGTAGGCCCGTGGGCTTAGCCCCGGGAGGTTTTCGGCGTGCAGGAATCCGTTCACCCCCCGGAACGTGATCTTGCCTCCCACAGCCTGCAGCGCCTCCACGGCTATCAGTATCCGCGACCGCGAGTCCGCGGATTGTGCCCGGTTGTGACTGTCTACAGTCCGCCACCCGCCAGGATCGTCGCGGTATTCATCGATGCTCAACCCGTATTCTGCCAGCCCTACGATCGGTAACCCGCCGTAAACGTGGATCTCGCAGGGATCCGCAGATGTCATCCAGACCCCGCGCGCACGCCCGATCGCTTGTACTATCGCCGCACAGTAATCCGCCAAGAGCCATCGCCGAATCACTGGGTTCGATGGCAATCTGGCGAGGCACTGAACTTCGTGCGTGCCTTCGCTGATCCACAATCCTTCTGTCACCTCATCATCCCACGCAGGCCAGTCCGCCTCGGCAGCCCCGGCTGACAGCGCAAACACTCGCGCTGATTCGTATCGGCTGGCCTGCTCTGCCCCCGATGTAAACGTCCCACCGAAGATCACCATGTGCCTGCCGGTCCATTCGTTGTGTCCACGCTCGTGGGCCCCCCACCATCCGACAAGCGCGCCCATCTTTTCGATCTCATGCCTGTATTCCGTCATCAGCCGCTCGGCAAACGGTTTGTGGGTCAATAAGGCGGCCTTTCGGTTTGTCGGGAGTCCTCGCAGCGCATCCATCGCCTGCGCCAGTTGCTGTTGTCGATACCGCTCGTATCCGTCCCCAGCGCGTCCTCTTCCGTGAAACCGCTGAGGGTACCGGATGATCCGCACATGTTGCTTTGCGACGATATGGATGATCTCACCCATGAGATTTTCTCTTGTCGATCATTACCGCCGCGCCGACCGCGACTGGCAACGTTGCGTCGAGCACGATGCCGGGGGTTCCTTCGGACAAGAATTCCCCGACCTGGCTGAGCCCAACCACGTGCAGCCGCCCCCGCTCGATTCGTCCGCCGCCAACGGCGAGCGTCGCCACGATCGCCCGGGCAGCTCTGAGAGGCACCTCCGGTCCCGAGCGCTTACCAAACACCGGAATTTCCCATGCCGCGGTGGCGCCTTCCCAGATTTTCTTTGATTGTCCTACCGCAGCGATCTGCTCACGTAAGTCGTTCGGGACCGGCCCGGATTTCTCTGCCAGCGCGTTCTCTCCTAGCCACCTCGCGACTTTCTGGAAAACATCGAGCGCCTGGCTTAGCTCCTCGCCCACGCCATCGCCGGCAGCTTCTTTGATCGCGTCGAGCAGTCCTCTGATTTGCCCCGACCACTCTGCAAGCGACTCCAAGGAAACGCTGATTTCTGCGGATACCTCTGCGGACTCATCGATGATCAGTAATCGTGGCACGTCCTCTCCGTCGACGCTCCCAGCTTTCATCAGCGTCTGCGCCCAGACCCGCAGCGAGTCCGACAGCGCCTGAGCAACCGCGACCAGATGCATTTTTCGCATCATCTCTCGCAGATGCCCTTGCCACCGGCATGGCTCGATGTTGTTTGAGTTGATTCCGGCTTTTTGGAACCAGATGATCGCATTCTGCTGCCGCCGGCTTCCCTCGTTAGACGTGTCCAGCACCCACTTCCTGCCGTGCTGACAATGCCGGACGCAGAAAATCGCTTGCGGAAAATGATGCTTCGATGTGATCTTCTGGACCATTTCGTGCATTTGACAGTCCCAGTCGTGTCGGGCATCCCCGCTCTCCGCCGCCCGCCCGTGATAATGGCTCCATCCCGCAGCTGCATAGCTGTCTGCCAATGCATGGTTCGGTACCAGTACTAAAGTCGGAATTCCGAGCGAAGTGCATAGGGTCCGGATGCGTCTGATGAGTTCAGTTTTTCCTACGCCGGTCGTCACTTGAATCGCCAATGGCGCCGGCGGTTTCGGCCGCGCTGGCTTCGATTCGCCGCTGTCATCGCTCCATTTTCTGTACGCACGCAGCGACGTGATGTATGGCGCGTACTGGGTGATTATGTACTGCCGGACCTGCATGTCGATCGCAGCCGCCGCTTTCTCGCGACTCACCACTGGTACCTGCGAGACAGTAGTGTTTGCTAGTCGCCATCGGCGTGATGATTGGGAGGTGCTTTGGCCCTTCGGTCTCCGCTCCAGGGCGCTCATAGTGGCACCCCATCGTCTTCTGCCGCGTGCGTCAGTGTGAGCCACACCTCGGCAGCAATCTGAGTCAGCAAGTCCGTCTGTCCGGCACTTGGGATCTTGCCTGACGCCATGCTGTTCCCGATGCGCACCAATACTCGACTGGATTGCTGCACGGACTCCGGGATCCCGTCCCCAGTAGTGATCGCAGACAGGATTCTGGCCGCGCTCTCTCCGGACTGCTGGGCTTCCTGAGGAGTGATAGCCTGTGACTTTGTAATGTCCTGCGCGAGCCAGGCTATTGCGAGGGCGTGCTGGGTCACGCTGCGCCGGGATTCGAGCGCTAACGCGTGTTGGCGGGTCATGATGCACCCCCGCCTTTCTCGTCGTCTGCGACGAAAAGGTCCTGCTGTTCCTGCTCCGCGACTTCCTTCTTTTTGCCGGGTTTCTTCTTCCGCCCCCGTGTGCTGCGACGGGGTACATAGTCAGGCTCATCAAACAAGTTTGCTTGCTTCGTCACCAGCCCCGCGATCACTTCTTCGAAAATTCCGCGTGCATCTTCCCCCGCTGTGTGCGCACTAATGAGCAGTAGATCAGCTACCTCCTTCAGCAGGAAGCCCTCTCCTAGCCGCCGGCACACCGCACGGACGCGCCCACGCGCGCACTGAGCAATATCGTTCCACGAGTCTTGGGTGACTCCGTGATAAACGACGGGGTTGTTGATGCCGTGCCACTCTGTGGCAGGGTGGTACTGCGGACGAGGATCATCTGGATCCCACGCCGCGTAGCTATGCGCGTCTGTGCTACTGTGGGAGCGGCGATCAGGCGCGTGATCTGAGGGGTCTAGCTCTGATTCTGATTCTGGGTCGGGCTCGGGGTCAGGGTCGCCAGAACCAGAGCCGTCATCGCCGCTTTTGCTGGATGAGCCGTGCGACTGCGTGTGCCGCGCGCGGCTGGCAGATGCGCTGCGGGACTGGCGTGCAGTGGGTTTCGTCACCGACTTGATTCGCCGAACGATTTCGCTCAGCGCCCGGCGCGCTGCATGGTATTCGTGCGCATACGGACCGTTTTTGCATCCAGAGGTATCCATCACATCGCGTTCTCGGATCTCTCGCTGTAACTGCAGCCCCCGCGGGCAGTCGGGATTCGTCGCCAGCAGGCGCTGGTCCGCGATCTCCTGTGCCAGCCAGTCGGGCATTTGTTTCGGTGTTGTCATGACGCCCCCTCAAAAAAAAACTAATGAGGTGGCAGGGGGAGGGTAGACTATACTTTCTTTTGTCTTACCCAGCGCTGCCACGCTGGATGAAGGAGCCGAGCCAGTTGCTGGGGTTCGGCTTCTTCATTTGTGCTGTCAAAAGTGTAGATGCTGGACAGGGACACTGCAAGGCAAACATCAATACAATCAGTATGTTGTGTGTTAGGCTGGGGTACTTAGCACACACGCAATCGCGGAACTTAGATTGTCGTGCCGTTTTTTCTGGGGTGTCTGAATTCGAAAAAAAGGCTATTTGCAATCTAAGGTTGGAATCGAGCAATTTTGCTGTTGAAATGACCTGGTATTCTTCTGTCCTCTTGGTTGGAAATTTACGATCCAGATCGATCCAACGCAAAGTGCAGTTGGTTGGAATTTATGTCCGTATGGATATGTCCGCCTCACGACGACCAGCGAGTTCCGCCTCGATTCTTCGAAGAGCCGCGACCCAATCGGGATTCCATGCGCGACAATCGTTCAAGCGGCGAGCTACCGCCACAAAACGGTGAATCATATGCAGCAAGTCTTGCCCAGTGCGATGGACAACATCATCCAGCATCGATGTAGCAAGTCCTGCCTGCTGCAAGCTGATAATCACCGCCATGAAGTCGCCGCTGATCTCCGCATAGGGCACAAGCGCTCTACTGAGCGCTGCGAGATCAAACGACGCAACTCCCACACTACCGGCCTGATCGTGAACCACTGTGAAGACCTGCGGCCACCACCAGAAGAGGCGTGCGATAGCCTGGGACCAAAAGTCCCGGCCGAGCCTTGGCTCGACAAGTCTTGCCTCCCGAAACGTGCGCTCGACCGCGACCCACATTCCGGGAGCGTCCCCGTACTGCGCTTGGGCGTTCATCACAAGGGATTCGATTGCGCCAAGTCCCCAAAGCCCCATGATCTCGGCTGGATTTCCGCCATCGTGCCCCTTAGCGCGCCAGGCTCGTTCGCGCTCGAACCTAAGTACAGACCAAGTGGTGGTGAACCAAGAAGCAGCATCTGGAATTTTCGCCAGGGCATCGCCCGGAATGGTTCGCAAAGGCGCGCCGGGCAATTGGATTAGTTCGCTTGCGCGCGTCAGATGAAAGCCGTCGCACTTGAGCAGGCTTTTTGCGACGGACCCGACGTCCAAAACGCCGTCCATCGACGTAAACGCCGCCACACTCAGCACCGAAACGGCGCGAAATTGCTGCGACAGCGGTTTTGCTTCTGCAATCCAAGCATATTGCGCACGACGTGGCCCCAGTCGGCTTCCAAGCGCATGGACTAGAATCCCGATACGATTGACCATCATCTTGCGTGGGGCGCTGCGGTTCACGGCAGGAACACGGGGTATCTGACGTAGGAGGTTTTCAAGCCAGCACCAAGCGAGTTCAATACGGTCGGGACGCGAGAAAAGGACGTCAAGAACACTACGGACAGCATCGCTGAAGCGCGCAATATCTTTGCTCAGATCTTCGGCGACCTCCTCGTCAGCGCACGGCGACAGCAGTTGTTCGCTTGCCAATTGCAACAACAGGATCGCCGCCATCCCACATCGGTGCCAGCAGCCTTCCGCATCGATGGCGGAATTCGCCAAACGTAACAGAGTTAAAACATCTTGCGGACTTGCCAGAAGCGCTTTGCTTCTCAGGCATTGCTTCACAAGCGTCGGGTGCGGCAATTGATCGATCATCACCACGAAGCGTCTGGCGTCAGCTCTGCGCAGAATCTCGAACGCATCGCTTGACCGGAATAGGATTGGCCATAGATCTGCTTCCCAAACGTCTTGAAAGCACATCCTTGTTCGTTCGAATTGCTCAACAATTGATGCCATCGACGCGTACCGTGGTGGAATCTCGGTCACGGTGTCCGGCGAATCGTTCGCCCTTGCTATAATCCCAGCAAGAAAATCGGTGAAATCCTCCAGCAAGCCTGGATTCTCGCGAAACCCCTTCGCCGCGAAGTTGGCGAATTCCTCCCACAATAAGCTATTGATCGACGCAACGAAATGACCGATCCAGTCGAGCTTACCTGGGCCATGGACGGCATAGGCGCGTCCGCTCGCGGCTGCGAGCGCATGGCCGATCAACGCAGCTTCGGCTGGTTCTTTGCCTTCCGCATTTTCGATCTGCCATTTCAACGCCAAGGCCAGTCCATCGAACTTTGCCGCAGACAGCCGATCAACAAGAAGCATGTCTGTGGGTAGCGAAGCAAGGTCATGCCGAGAATGGAGCGCGAGACCGCGATCCAAGAGATCTGCAATCCAGGTTTCGCAGACCGTGGTGGCGGGTCCCGCCTCGTTCTGCTGTTCGAGCCACGAGGCGATCCGCGCACGTCGGTCGTGTAAATAGTCGTCAAACGTGCGTTGCATTATTGTCTATCTCCATTCGGCTCCCCGAGATCATTCTCAGCGACCCAATCTGCGAGAGACTTTGCGCGGCTTTGCGCGCGTTCAACTGCCGCGATGACATTGCGCGGCTCACGAACCCGGCTGATTAAGCCGATACGTTCGCCGAGCTCGTTGAACGATGGTCCCGAAGCCCAAACAACATCATCGATCACGAGGAAGCGGTCGTGGAAGATAGGTTTCCTTGAGCCTGGCATCACGAATACCTCTGGCGCCCCAGGCCCAAGTGTCCCCTGCACATGCTGGAGCTGTTGCAGCAGTAGGACGCCGGGCCGCACAGAAGGCGCTGTCTGCTCCGCCGTTGACACATCGATTATGTCGTCGCTTGACCGAGCTTTCCGCATGTGGGGTGCTCCGGTCAGAATCTTCACCGCCACACCATCGCGCATGACTCGAAGCGCGTAGTTTTGGAACTCACGCACGCCAAAGTCCGGATCGACAAAGATGACGCGACGCTGCGCCGCGGCCACGAGGTTCGCCACATACGCTTCGGCCTCGCCGCGCATGCGGACCAGATCGTCACTTGTCAGATCCTCCTTGTCGTTTTCATGGCTGCCGAACAGCTTTTGCGGGGCGGACTGCCGCTGGATTCGATCCTTGCGAGCCTCCTGCAACTCAATGATCCGGATTGCACCCGAGAGAGGGAGCGCCTCCCCCACATGCACTCCACCAGATTCGGTCACGCGGTTCGTCAGGTAGCGCGCCGCAGGCTTGCGGCGACCGCCTGAGGGTACCTCGACGTTAAGGACTGCATTGACGATACCTATGCCGACGCTAATCTGCCTAAAAAACGATGTCGGTGGCACCATGCGAAGAAGCCCACGAATGGGACATGATATCGCGTAACCCGTCTCGCTCACCGGCTCTGGGTAGTCCTTGATGGCGAAGCCATCGGGGTCGAACGAGGTGAGCAATACCTCCGTCCAGCCACTGGGCCGCCGCTGGAGCAGAACGAGGTTCAGCGCATCGGCGTCTGCATCGGGATAATGCTCATAATGGCGCCGGTGAGCTTGAAGAACCACGCGCTCCGAGCCATCGGGTTTCCGTTCTAGATTGAAATGGCTCACCCCTGTGAGTAGCGGGTCGGGGGCAAGTAGCGAAAGGCTTGCAAGCCACTCCTCGTAGTCGAAGGGATCGAAACCGACATTAGCAGCAAGCCACTCGCGGGCTGCGGTGCTCGATCCCAGATTCTGAACCACCTTGGCGGAGGGGGCCATTGGGACCAACCGGTGAATCCGCGGTCCGCCATGCCATTGCGCCGCGAATGGAACAGTTTCCCCTACTGAAAACCGGCCCAATGACGGCTCGACGCCTAGGGATGGTGTGGCAAGCTCAACAGGTTCAGGTAGCGGGATCGTCACCCGTTCTCGGGCAGCCTCTTCGTACCAAGCGAGTGCTTCGACAACGGACATCTGCAGAGCCGAAACCGCAAGCGTCACGTCGCCACCTAAGTTGGGGACTGCCCATGGCCTTTCCCCAGCACTGAAACTCTCAGGCACCGGGATATCGCGCGGAAAGAGTTCGACATACCCAAAGAGCAAATATTGTTTATTTGCGTGACGCATCGTCGCCAGCCGTACCAGCGCACCGTGATAATCGGTCGCGGCTTTGCACCATATGGCCGCCTGCTGCGCTGAGTCGATCCTATCGAGGTGCTCCGCCACTGTATCGCTGTCTTCGTCCAAATTTCCTCCGGTTGGCCAAATCTCTGTTTCTACTGGTTTCAGTCAAGGCCGCCTGACTCCGCGATCTCGACCAAGGTTGGAATATGCGGGCCATACTCGACAGTCTCAGAGCCGCCTGTTTTTCCCGCAATCCGGACACCGCTCCCAACCTCAGAATGCAAATAGCCGAAAAAAACAGGCCGGCGAGTGTCTGGAGCGGTGTGGGCCTGTGCGGGCGGATTACGCTGTAACGGAGGGAAATCTGTGCGACAATCTTGCGACAATGAGATTGCCCGCGTACGCTCACGGACGCCCACCTGCCCTCGCTAACCCACTGATTTTCCGAAATTCGTGGGCGCTGCTGCGCGTCGATTTCAGGCAGATACCCCCTCTCACGGCGAAAACAGGGGTTCGAGTCCCCTAGGGAGCGCCATTAAAATCAATCAGTTATAGAATTTTCTGGCCGCCTGACCCCGACTTTGCGACCACCCTGCGATTCCCGTGAAAAAAGA
>JAJZVZ010000330.1 GCA_021846945.1 Acidobacteriota bacterium
CGGCGATCCCAAAGGGCGAAAAGCTACCCCTGGTGAACGACGGCACCCAAGCTAATATCACCTGGTGCTCCCAGGAGGTGGCTCTGGTGGGCGGGTTCGCGCAATTAAAGCCGCAAGTAGCTAAATTCGTCGTATAGTGCTGATCCGCCAGGTTAACCGTATATGAGGTCTCAATGCCGATAAGCGGTTTTCTGATGTAGCTCAGTTCATACATGCCGCCATAGGAGTCGGTCGGACTCTGATTTGTGCCATTGCCAGAGGTAGATGTGCTGAAGTTCCTGAAGAAACTTCCCGCCATAAACCACCCCGCAAAATTCGCGGGCTCGGCCTGTGACGCCTGCGCCGTTTGCGCATGTTGTGCCGTCTGCGGCGTTTGCGCATTCTGCGCATGAGCGGCGCCGCATAGCGCGGCCATCGCAATCAAAAGAAAGGCAATCTGCATACACTTCACTCGCATCTTGATCTCCGCATTCGGGTTCACCTGGGTCTGTAGTTCAAATGAAGACTTGTCTTCGAGATAAAAAGGGCTTTGCGCCCGCCAACCATAAGACGCAGCGGCAGGTCATTCGGTAACTGACTGGAGCGGTTCTCCGAAATATGCGGCATCTCCCTCATCGTGAGGTGGCTTTGTTTCCACCACAGCCACTGAAATCCGTCGCCGGGAACTTAGGAAAAGAAAAAGGCCATCCCAATTATAGCGGTTCACTCCCCGGCAGTTGGAAGCCGTCTCATCAGATCCGGATCCGCAACCCTGGAGAGATCCGGGTTCCCTCGGCCCGCCCCTGACCAGCGGCCGCTCCAGCCGTGTGCCGCACCACGCTGAGTCCCGCCGTGGAGCGCCATCGTCACCCGCGTCATCACATCTCCCTTCCGGGCCGCATCCCCACCCCAGCACTTCCGCACTCGGCAGGCGGCTGACCGCGTATACTTTTCGCCAAGGCAATCACCCAATGGAAGAGTCTTTGTTCATGCTTCCGTATACTCTGCAGAACGCAGCAATCCTGACCATCGTGCTGGCGTTTGCGGGCTACCTGGTGACCTTTGCCAGCAACCGCATGATGGCCAGGCGCGCGGATATGCTGCGCCTCGTCAACCAGCGCCTGAATGAGTTCTACGGGCCGCTCTACGTGGCCACATTGGCGGGCAATATTGCCTACCGCACGTTGCTCAAAAAGCAGGGCAAGACACAATGCCATCCCGTAACCGACGCGGAAGTGAAGGAGTGGGTATTGTGGATGACCACCATCTTCATGCCTCTCAACGATGTCCGCGAAAAGATCATTATTGAAAATGCCCACCTGATCGTCGAGGAGCAAATGCCCCAGTGCCTGCTCGACTTTGTAACCCACGTGGTCGGCTACAAGGCCGTGGTGGCCAAGTGGGCCGATGGTGACTACACCGAGCGCCGTTCCACCATTGGCTGGCCACCCGAGTTCGATCGATATGTCGAGCGCTCTTATGCCGCCCTCAAGGCCGAGCAGACGCGCCTGATCCGTACCCGCGCCTGGTGGATTTACAACCGATTTCGCCAGCGCAATAACCACTCAAATCATCAGCGCAAATAGCAAAACCCCGGCCTGCGCCGGGGCTTCGCCCAGTTTGTGTTCCTTCCCTACTTCATTTTTTGTGTGGCAGGAACGGATCATCCGGAACTGCGACCTGCAAGCTGCGAGTTGTCTCAGTACCGGTAGTGGTCCGCCTTGAACGGCCCCTCCACGGGAACGCCGATGTAGTCGGCCTGCTTTTGCGACAGCCTGGTCAACTTCACGCCGATCTTCTCCAGATGCAGCCGGGCTACCTCTTCGTCCAGCTTCTTGGACAGCGTGTAAACGCCCACTTTGTAGCTGTCGCGATTCTTCCAGAGGTCAATCTGCGCCAGCGTCTGGTTGGCGAAGCTGTTGCTCATCACGAAGCTCGGATGGCCGGTGGCACAGCCCAGGTTCACGAGCCGCCCTTCGGCCAGGATAAAGATGCTGTGGCCATCGGGGAAGGTGTACTTGTCCACCTGAGGCTTGATGTTCAGCCTGGTCACGCCCGGCGCAGCGTTGAGCCGGTCCATTTGAATTTCGTTGTCGAAGTGGCCGATGTTGCAGACGATAGCCTGATCCTTCATCTTCTGCATGTGTTCGAGCGTGATGATGTCGGTGTTGCCGGTGCAGGTGACGTAAATGTCGCCGCGGCCCAGCGTATCTTCGACCGTGGTGACTTCAAAGCCCTCCATCGCCGCCTGCAGTGCGTTGATGGGATCGATCTCAGTGACCACGACACGCGCGCCCATGCCGCGCAGCGAGTGCGAAGATCCCTTGCCCACATCGCCGTAGCCGCATATGACAGCTACCTTGCCCGCCACCATCACGTCCGTGGCGCGCTTGATGCCGTCAGCCAGCGACTCGCGGCAGCCATAGAGGTTGTCGAACTTCGACTTCGTCACCGAATCATTGACGTTGATGGCTGGCACCAGCAGCTTGCCCTGCTCCATCATCTTGTAGAGCCGGTGCACGCCGGTCGTCGTCTCCTCCGAGACGCCGCGCCAATCCTTGACCACTTTGTGCCAGTGCTGCGGATCCTCGGCATAGACCTTCTTGAGCAGGTTCTTGATCACCTGCTCCTCGTGGTTGGCCGACGGGCTATCCACCCACTTGTCGCCCTCTTCCAGCTCATAGCCCTTGTGAATGAGCAACGTCGCATCGCCGCCGTCATCGACGATCAACTGCGGCCCTTTGCCGCCCTTGTGGCTCAGCGCCCGGAAGGTGCAATCCCAGTAGTCTTCCAGCGTCTCGCCCTTCCATGCGAAGACCGCGACCCCGGCTGCCGCGATCGCCGCCGCCGCGGGATCCTGCGTGGAGAAGAT
>JAJZVZ010000106.1 GCA_021846945.1 Acidobacteriota bacterium
ACGATGATGATCTTGCGCCCGATGAGCTTTTCCGGCTCATAGTACTGCGCGATGCCGGCCAGAATCTGCCGCTTCTCGTAGCCCAGATCGACTTCGAGGCGCAGCAGCTTGTCGGCCTTGGGAATGCGCTCGGCCACCAACACCTGCGCCACACGCAGCTCCACCTTGGCAAAGTCGTCAATGGAAATATGCTGGGGCTGCTCAGCGGCTTGCGCCGGAGCGGCCGGCTGCGGCGCTGGGACCGGGACAGCAGGGGCAGCGGCCGGAACTGGGGTTGGAGCAACCGGAGCGGACGGAGCGGCGCCTGCGGGTTCAGCCACAACCGCGGTAGCGGGCTGCGGGACCTTTGCGGCGGGAGCTTCTACCGGGGCGGCGGGAGCGGGGCTCGTCTTCGCCGCGTTCTCCGCCTGGCTGGCGGCCTCGACGGCGCTGCGATTGTTCTCTTCTTCAAGGTTCTGCATACGTTCGACTGCGTCCTTTTCCGCGCGGGGGAAGAGCGGCGCGGGCTCGCCAAACCTTGTCCCGGCCTTCAATCCGCCCCATGCGAGATGGGTGAGAAATGCCTGTTTTGCCGCATCAGCGATCTCGCCCTGGCCAAGCTGGCGCCAGACTTTAGAAGCGGCATCGGGGAGGATGGGATAAGCCAGCGCGGTGATGATGCGGATGGATTCGGCGGCCGTGGTCAGCACGCGCGCCTGCAACTGCAAATGCTCGGCATCGGTGCGGCCGTCGGGCTTCTTCCAGGGCGCGTTGGCGGTCAGGTAGCCGTCGGTCTCGGCAACCAGGGCCCACAGGCTCTTCAGCGCGTCGGAAAAATTCAGGTCGTCGAAGGCCGAGCCAAAGGCTGCAATCGTACGCTCGGCGCTGGCGCGCAGCGCCACCTCGGCCTGGGTGAACGCGACGAGGGGAGGCACCGATCCGCCAAAGTATTTGTAGACCATGTTGACGACGCGGCTCACAAGATTGCCGTAGCCGTTGGCCAGGTCGCCGTTGTAGCGCTGCACAAGCGCATCGAAGCTGAAATTGCCGTCCTGGCCGAAGGGAATCTCGCGGAGTAAGAAGTACCTTAGAGCGTCGGAACCTAAAACCGTGTGAACGGTTTCGGCGCGCACGATATTGCCGCGCGACTTGGACATCTTGCCCTGATCGAAGAGCAGCCAGCCGTTGGCGCGCACCGACTTCTGCACAGGAATGCCCGCGGCCATCAGGAAGGCCGGCCAGTAGACACAGTGGAAGCGGCTGATCTCCTTGCCAATCAGATGCATGTCAGCCGGCCAGAATTTTTTGAACTTCTGGTCGTCTTCCTGGCTATAGCCAAGGGCGGTGATATAGTTGGCCAGCGCGTCGAGCCAGACGTAGATGACATGCTTCTCGTCGCCGGGCACAGGGATGCCCCAGGAGAAACTGGTGCGGCTGACGGAGAGATCCTTGAGTCCGCCGCGAACGAAGGAGATGACTTCGCGGCGCGTGGACTCAGGACCCATGAAATCGGGATTGGCCTCATAGAACTCCAGCAGCTTGCGCTCGAAGGCCGAGAGCTTGAAGAAGTAGTTCTCTTCGCTCACCGTCTCGGTGATGCGTCCGCAGTCAGGGCAGAACGTGCCGGGAGGGCCATCCACATACAGCTCGTCGGAGACGCAGTACTGGCCTGTATACGAGCCCTTGTAGATGAAGCCGCGGTCGCGCAGCGTGGCGAAGAGATGCTGCACGCCGCGCTTGTGGCGCTCCTCGGTGGTACGGATGAAATCGTCGTAGGTGAGGCCCAGCCGGTCCCACAGGCTGCGAAATTCGTCGGCAATGGCGGTGGCGAACTCCTGCGGCGTGCGGCCGGCCAGGCTGGCCGAGCGCTCGATCTTCTGGCCGTGCTCGTCAGTGCCGGTGAGGAACCAGGTGTCGATGCCCTGCGCACGCTTGCGCCGCGCAATGGCGTCGCAAACGATGGTCGAGTAGGCATGGCCCAGGTGTGGGCGCGCGTTCACGTAGTAGATCGGCGTGGTGAGGTAATAGCGGCTTGTGCTTGGCTCGGAATTGGACATGGGCAGAGGATTGCGGCGGATTCTCCCCCGTGGAATAGCAGGAATCTTCAGGCAATCTACCCTTCAATCTTAGGGGGCGCAGGCGGGAGCGTCAAACCTGGACGTGCGCGCCGCTCTGTTAGAATCACCCTTGAAAATCAAGGATTTTAGAGGCATTCAACGTGTATCTGGAACTGCAGAAGAGGCTCGGCGGCGCGATTCGCTCGGTTTTAAAAGAAAAGTACGATTTAGAGCTTGAGAGCGTGCCGCTGGAGACGCCGCCGGACCTGCGCTTCGGCGAGCTGGCAACGCCCATCGCGTTTGAACTGGCGCGCAAGCTGCGCAAGGCGCCCAAAATGATCGCGCAGGAGGTTGTGGCCGCGCTGGGCGTGGTGGAGGGCTTCGCGGGATTTGAAGTGGCGGGCGCCGGGTATATCAACGCGCGGCTGGATCGCGGCGCGGCGGCGCGGGTGATTGCGGAGGTATCGGATTCCCACCCTTTCGCCGGTGAAGCTGGCGAAAGGATGGGGCGCCCTGCATCCGCAGAAACAAACCTGCCGGCAGAGCAGGACCGTGGCCATGCGCTTGTCGAACACACCAGCATCAATCCCAACAAGGCCGCCCATATCGGGCATCTGCGCAACGCCATCCTGGGCGATACCTTTGTCCGCCTGCTGCGCGCCGCCGGGTACAAGGTGGACGTGCAGAATTACATCGACAACACCGGTGTGCAGGTAGCCGACGTGGTGGTGGGATTCCTGCACCTGGAGCACAAGTCGCTGGCCGAAATCCGCGCGCTGATCGCCGACCGCGAGTTGAGATCGCGAGGCGCTTTTTATCAGGGCACGACTTCCGTCGTGCCGCAGACGCAGCCGAATCAGCAAGGGGCTTCAGCCCCTGAGGCCGTCGAGCCGATTGACTACTACTGCTGGGATCTCTATGCGCGCACCTCGCAGTGGTATACCAGCGGCACCAACGAGGAGAACGAGGCACGCAAGCGCCTCCGGTACGACACGCTGCACGCCATTGAACACGGCGGCAACGAAACCGCCGAGGTTGCCGAGCTGATTTCGACCGCGGTGCTGCGGCGGCATCTGGAAACCATGCTGCGGCTGGGCATCGAGTATGACTTCCTGCCGCGCGAGAGCGAGATTCTGCACCTGAAGTTCTGGGAAGCCGCCTTCGAGCAGTTGAAGAAAACCGGCGTGTTGTACAAGGAAACCAACGGAAAGAATGCCGGCTGCTGGGTGATGACCCGCCCCGCCGCGGCGGGCAGGCCCGGCGCGGAGACCACGGACGGGGAGACCGATGAAGACGCCAAGGTGATCGTCCGCTCCAACGGCACCGTCACCTACGTCGGGAAGGACATTGCCTATCACCTGTGGAAGTTCGGATTGCTGGGCCGCGACTTTGGCTACAAGCGCTTCTTTACTTACCCAAAGCATGATTGCTGGATTTCGGCCATGGAGGGTGAGGCTGTTCATCCACACTTTGGTGGAGCGCAGGCAATTTATAACGTGATCGATTCGCGCCAGGCTGATCCGCAGGCCAATGTGATTCAGGCGCTGCGCGGCATGGGGCATGCGGCCGAAGCCGATCACTACACGCACTTCAGCTATGAGATGGTGGCGCTGACGCCACGTTGCGCCGTCGAGCTGGGTTATGACGTTCCCGAAGAGGATCGCAGCCGGCCCTACATTGAAGTGAGTGGGCGCAAGGGATTCGGCGTAAAGGCCGATGACCTGATCGACAAGCTGATCGCCGCCACGCGCGCCGAGGTGGACGCGCGGCAGACGAGCCGCGATGAAGCCGGACGGCAGCGGATTGCCGAGCAGATCGCCATCGGCGCGCTGCGCTACTTCATGCTCAAGTACACACGCAACTCCGTGATCGCCTTCGACTTCAAGGACGCGCTCAGCTTCGAGGGCGAGACGGGACCGTACATTCAGTACGCGGTGGTACGCATCCGCAATATCTTTCGCAAGGGCGGGACGACGGCGGAAGCGGCGTTAGCGGAGTTAGCAGGGTTAGCGGAGTTAGGCCTCTACGTATCGGGTGAGGCCAACGAGGACATCTGGGCGCTGTGGCTGCGCGCCGGCCGCCGCACGCAGGTGCTGGAGCAGTGCCTCGCCACTTCAGAGCCGGCCTATCTGGCCAAGCATGCCTTCCAGTTGGCGCAGGAGTTCAATAACTTCTACCATCGCCACCACATCCTCACCGAAGAAGATCCGGCGCGGAAGACGTTTCTGCTGGCCACTGCGGCTATAGTTTTGCGGGAGTTGATGGTTACGCTCACCTGGCTTGGAATCGAGAGTCCTGAGGCGATGTAGGACGGTTGACGCGGTATTGCGCGATCAATGACTGATTGACTTGCGCAGCGGCGAATCGAATAATCGATTCCAGATGGATGTCTACGAGGAGATCGTGAAGCTGCGGCGCGAGGGGCGCAAGGGGGCGGTGGCCACCATCGTCGGCGTGCGCGGCTCGATTCCCTCCTTCAAGAGCGCCAAGATGCTGGTGCGCGACGACGGGTCCATTGCGGGCACCATCGGCGGCGGCTGCGTGGAGGCGGAGGTGTGGCAGGCGGCGCGCGAGGTGATTGGCGCGGAAAAGCCGCGCACTCTGAGCTTCGATCTGAACCAGGACCCGAAGTACGACAGCGGCCTGGTTTGCGGAGGCACGTTGGAGATCTTCATCGAGCCGGTTCTGCCGCCCGCGCTGCTTTATATCTTTGGCGCGGGCCACGTGGCCCTGGAGCTGTACAAGAGCGCCAAAAATGCCGGGTTTGACGTGGTGGTGACGGACGACCGTGATGCCTACGCCAATCGCGAGCGCTTCCCCGAAGCGCGCGAGGTGATTGCCGAGGACTTCGACCGCGCGCTGGCGGGGCTGCATCCGGGGGAATCGTCTTACATTGTCATCGTCACGCGCGGCCATCGCGACGATATGCGCGTGCTGCGCTGGGCGGTGCAGACGCCGGCGCGCTATATCGGGCTGGTTGGCTCCAAACGGAAGGCCATCACCATCTTTCGCGCGCTGACTGCCGAGGGTTTGAAGCCGGAGCTGTTCGAGCGCGTGCATTCGCCGGTGGGGCTCGACATCGGCGCGGTGACGCCGGAGGAGATCGCCGTCTCCATCACGGCGGAGATCATCGCCGCCCGCCGCCGCGTGGAGCGCGCGCTGCCGCATATGAGCTGGTTCCAGGGCCGGAAGCTGAGCGCGGCCGAAGACGACGGCGCGGCAGTTGACGAGCCCTGCAAGGTTTCCCAGGTCTCATCCGCCGCGGCTGACGAGACCCGGGGCACCCTGGCAGAAGATATGAGCTAAGCTTCGTATGATTGCGCGCTCTGCTATTGTTCTTGCATGATCCGGAAGCTAAAGGTGTGCGGCGTGATTCTTGCCGCGGGCGAGTCCTCGCGCATGGGCCGGGACAAGGCGTTGCTGGCGTGGCCTCCTGCCACGGCGGGGACGGATGCGGCGCCAGGCGGAACGTTGCTTTCGGCCGCGATTCAGGCGCTCAAGCCAGTGACCGATGCGGTGGTTGTCGTCGCTGGTAAAAATGCGGACAATCTGGCTCCGGTGATTCAAGCTTGCGGCGCGTCAATGGCGCGGAATCCCGCGCCTGAGCGAGGGCAATTCAGTTCGCTTCAGGTTGGATTAAGCGAAGCGCTGGCGATCGGCTGCGATGCCGCGATGATTACGCCGGTGGATTGCCCGCCGCTGAGCGCGGCGACACTGGAGCGGCTGCGCGCAGAGTTTGAGCAGGCGATTGCGGGCGGCCGGTGGGGCGTGGCGCCTGAAAACAACGGCAGGCATGGGCATCCGCTGGTGGCGGGACGCGCGTTGATGGATGCGTTTCTGCAGGCTCCGGCGGCAGGCAACGCGCGAGAGATCAAGCACGCGCATGACAATCTCATCGACTCCATTCCCGTGCCCGATGCGCTGGTGAGCGTGGATGTGAACACGCCGGAAGAGTTTGCGGCGCTGGCAGAGCGGGCGCAAAAGCGGATTGGTTAGAGAGCTTCCCTACCCTCGCTCTCTGACCGCATGCTTTTGCATCTTGAGATCGCAATCCCATGTCTCAAAATCGAGATCCGGGGCGCCCGGCCAGTTGATTCAGCGCCGCTGCCAGGGCGTCCATTGCCAGGTGGCTGGCGTGGAGGGAGGCGGGTGGCAGGCCGCCGACGGACTGGATCAGGTCTTCTCTCCTGAGCCGGCGCGCTTCGGCGATGGATTTTCCTTGAACAAGCTCGGTGAGCGCGGAGCCGCAGGCGATCGAGGGAACACATCCTTTGGCGAGAAAGCGAATTTCTTCGATGCGGCCATTTGCGATCCTCACCGTCAGCTTGAGCACATCCCCACAGGCGGGGTTTTCGATCTGCGCCGAGGCGTCAGGATCCGCGACAAAGCCAGCGTTGCGCGGATGCTCAAAGTGATCGAGAAGCGGCTGTGAGTACATCGGTCTGTCCTGTGCGACAACAACAGCAAGATGAGAAATCTGACTCAAGAATGAGTGAATGGACGAAGCCCGAAATGCAGCAGGGCTTCCAGCGATTCCAGAATTGTTGTACCTCGGAGCGGAAGCCCTCAAATCGACGCGACCATCAGGGCGCCGGCGACCTCACAGGATTTTAAAAGGGTCCACCTATTCTGGAATCGCCATAGATCCCTCACTCTTTCTGAGCATGATAGGCGGCGGGGCTGAAGTTATGCACTTTCAAAGCACCGAGCTTTCCCGCGGCCTCTCAAGTCGTACCCGGCTAAAAACGCGAATACCGGTATTTGCAATGGTCCGCGCTAGGCGCCCGGTTCCAGCGCCTTGAGCAGGCTCTCCGCATCGGTCACCGGCGGCAGGCAGGTGCGGCCGCGGCAGACGATCGCCCACGCCTGAGCTTCAGCCGGCGCCGGAGCCAGCAGGAGCGTGTCGGCCAGAGGCTCGGGAATCTCGCCGGGAATCAGCAGCGCGGGCGAGATGCGCAGCACGCTTTTGTTGACGGCGAAGCGGGCCAGAGCCTGGGCCTCAAGGCGGTCAGCTTCAGGGCCCGCACCGACGATGACGACCCGCACGGGATCGAGCAGCAGCCGCTCCAGCGCCAGGCCGTAGCTGCCGGCGTAGAGGCCGAAGTGCTCCACGATTCCAGCAAAGGAGGCAAGCGTATCCTCGGCGATCTCGCGATACTCCTTGCGGCCGCTCAGATCCTCAAGACGCAGCAGGGCCGAAGCGGCGGTGGGATTGCCGGCAGGAGTGGGCGAATCCTGCAGCGGCTTGCGGCGGGCTTCGAGAGCGCCCAGCGGAGCGGCTCCGCGCGCAGGCGCGGCGGCATCATAAAAGGCTCCGGCGGCGCGGTCGTAGAAGCGCTCGATCATGGCGTCCGCCAGCTTGACGGCAGCCTCGTAGTAGCTCATTTCGCCGCTGAGGAGCCAGGCGTCGATGCAGGCGTGCGCCGAAAAGGCATAATCGTCGAGCGTGCCGGGAATCTTCTCGCGCGGCGAGGCGCCCTGAGGATACGCAATGACATGATGGAGCGTGCTCGATCCGTCCCAGGCTTCGTCGAGCAGGCGATCGAGCGTCTTGAGCGCAAAGGCGCGGGCGGAGTCCATGCGCAGCACGCGCGCGGCCTCCGCGTAGGCCGTCACCGCCATCGCGTTCCAGCCGGTGTAAAGCGTCTGGTCGATGAACGGCGTTGGCCGCTGGGAGCGCGCGGCGAGCAGCTTGCTCCGCGATGACGAGCGCAAGGCGCGCAGAGCTTCCACGCTCATCTCCGGCCCGGCCATCTCTTCCAGCGCGCGCTTGCGGTGCAGCACATTCTTGGCCGGATTGTGGTGCATGTCGCCCAGCTCTCCGATGTCCCAATAGGCCGCGGCGAACTCCATCTCGGCGGGATCGAGGACGGCGCGCGCTTCGTCTACGGTCCAGGTGAAGTAGTCGCCATCATCGTCCAGGCCCACGTCGGCATCCTGCGAGGCATAGAAACCGCCGTGCTTGCGGTCGGTCATGGTGGAATCGAGCCAGGCGATGATCTCGCGCGCCGCCTCAAGAAAGTCTTCGCGGACGAGGCTCTGGTAACCGTGGACGTAGTTCCGCAGCAGTTCGGTGTTGTCGTAGAGCATCTTCTCGAAGTGCGGCACGATCCAGCGCTCATCCACGCTGTAGCGGTGAAAACCGCCTGCCAACTGATCGTAGACGCCGCCGTGCGCCATCTTTTCGAGGGTGACGGCGAAGGCGTCGTGGGCCTGCTCGTTGCCGCGGTTCGTGGCCACTTCCAGCAGCAGATCCAGCGCGCCGGGATGTGGAAACTTGGGCTGCGAGCCGAATCCGCCGTTGATCGGATCGAAGGACGAGAGGGCCGACGCCGCGATCTTGTCCACGAGCGCAAGAGTGAGCTCGCCGCCGCCGCCCGAGAAGCCTTCGTTGTGCTCGATGGCGGCCATCACGCTGGCGGCCGTTTCGAGCGCTTCATTGCGGCGCTCGTGCCAGACCTGGGCCATAGCCATGAGGACGCGGCCGATGCCGGGGCGGCCATAGCGGTCGTCGCGCGGTAGATAGGTTGCTCCAAAATAAGGCCGTCCATCGGGCGTGAGAAACGCGGTCAGCGGCCAGCCTCCCTGCCCACTGATGGCCGAGACCGCGGCCTGGTAACGCGTGTCCACGTCGGGCCGCTCGTCGCGGTCCACCTTGACGGCGACAAAGTGCTCATTGATGAGCGCGGCAATCTCCGGGTCCTCGTAGGACTCGCGGTCCATGACGTGGCACCAGTGACACCAAACGGCGCCTATGTCGAGCAGGATTGGCTTGTCTTCCGCACGGGCGCGGGCAAAGGCCTCTTCGCCCCATGGATGCCAGCGAACGGGTTGGTGCCGCGCCGAGCGCAGGTAAGAAGAGGCGGCGTGTTCAAGCTGATTGGCGCCGGAGGTCGGGGAAGAAGCCTCATGCATGCGGTGAGGATACATGGCGAGAGGCCGGCAGTGCCAGCGCAGGCGCCGGCGCAATCTCGCCGGCGCCGGCGGATTTGCGGCCCGGCCCCTATTCTTTGGCCAGTTCGGCTTCGATGGCAGCAACCAGTTCGGGTGCGTCGGGTTGCGTGTCAGGCGCGAAGCGGCGAACCACTTCTCCGGCGCGGCTGACGAGAAACTTCTCGAAGTTCCAGAGCAGCTCAGGGTCGGCATTGGTTTCAATGCCATAGCCCTTCAGCTTTTCGCGGAACGGGAGATCGGAGACACTGACAGCCTTGGGCTGGGCCGCGATCAGAGCCGCGTAGAGCGGATGCTTGTCCGGGCCGACGACCGTGATCTTGCTGAACATGGGAAATTTGACGCCGAAGTTCGCGGTGCAGAAGGCCTGAATCTCCGCTTCGGTGCCCGGTTCCTGGCTTTTAAAGTCGTTGGCCGGGAAACCGGCGACCACCAACCCCTGGCCGCGGTACTGTTCGAAGATCTTTTCCAGGCCCTCGTACTGCGGGGTCAGGCCGCACTTGGAGGCCACGTTAACGACCAGAAGAACCTTGCCTTTGAATTCGCCCAGCGATGCGTCTTCGCCGGTGATCTTGCGGAGGGGAATGTCGTAGATTTTTGTGCTCATCAGAATGTCTCCCTGTATTTCTCTTACGATGCGTTGATTTACGCCAGCAGCCGTTTCGCCACCTGGACGTAGAGCTGGACGGCTTCGAGGAGTTCTTTCTTGGCAAGCTTCTCGTGAGGGGTGTGCGCCACATGGATGGAGCCGGGACCGAGCAGCAGCGGCTCGCCCCAATTGGAAAGCTGGGGAATGTCGGTGGTGAACTTGGCAATCATAGTGGGCAGGCCGGGTACGGCGCGCAGGCGGACAAAGGGAATTTCGAGCGTGAAATCCACCTCGGCGAGCCCCTCGGCGGCCCTGACGAGCGCGGAGCGCACGGGCGCGGAGTCGCCCACCAGGCGAACCAGCACCTGCGCCTCAGCCTTGTCCGCGATGACATTGGGCGCGTAGCCTCCCTGAATCTGGCCGATGTTGAGGGTGCTGGGGCCTACGTCTTCAAGGGTGGGCAGCGGCAGGGCCAACAGCCGGGCCAGCACTTCGACCAGCTTGTGAACGGCGCTCTCGCCCAACTCGGGATAGGCAGAGTGCGCCATCTTGCCCTTGGCCCTGATGACGGCGCGCAGAGCGCCTTTGGAGGCCAGCGCCAGCCGATTCTCCGTTGGTTCGCCGTTGATGAGGAAGCGGCTGCCCTTCGGCGCTTTGTTGGCCTCTTTGGCACCGGCCGAGTCGCGCTCCTCGCCGGAGACGAAGAGCATGCCGATGCGGAAACCCTCAGCACGCAGCGCTTCGGCGGCGGCTACCTGCGCGGCCAGGATTCCCTTGGCATCCGAGACGCCGCGGCCATAGATAAACTCCGCATCCTCGCTGAATGGAATGTAAGGCGGAACGGTGTCCATGTGCGTGGAAAAGACCAGGTCCGGCGTCTGGCCGGCGGCTCCGGCGTAGACGTTCCAGCGCGGGCCGGCCGTGGCGCTTTCCGGTGGCTGCGGCACCGGCGTCTTTTCGACGCACCAGCCCCGGCCGGCAAGAAAAGCGGCCAGGAAGTCGCCCACCGCGCCCTCGTGGTAGGTAGTGGACTCAATTTCGCAGAGCTGGCGGGTAAGCCTGATGGGATCAATGGCGTCAAGCGGCTGACTTTCGTTCATGATGCTGCCAGAATATCGCACCGGATGCCGCGGGACGTGCGGTTGCCCCGATCCGCCCCCGGCGCTAATCGGCGGGACGGGAATCCACAGGGCGCGGCTCCGGAAAGGCGCAGCAGGCCGGAGATCAGCGCGTAGAATGGAGTGGGAATCGGCATGAACGCTGCGATCGCACACTCCCAACCCGATCGGACCCCGAAAGCAGCAAGAGTGCGCAGCGTGGATCTGGCCGGCCCCGCGGGCCGGCTCGAAGCCATCGTCAACGAAGGCTCTCCAGACGCTGCCTACGCAGCCGTTGTCTGCCATCCCCATCCGCTCGGCGGCGGAACGCTGCATAATAAGGTTGTCTATCACGCCATGAAGGCGCTGAACGATCCGGCATGGGGGCTGGGCTGGCCGGTTCTGCGCTTCAACTTTCGCGGCGTGGGTTTGAGCCAGGGCGCACACGACGGCGAGGCCGAGGCGGAAGATGTGGCGGCGGCTCTTGAATGGCTTGAAAATGCTTTCATGCGCCCGTTGATCGCAGTGGGATTCAGTTTTGGGGCGGCCATGATGCTCAAGGCATGTTGCGGACGGCAAAGGACAAAGGCAGATGTTCGGGCCGCGGCCGCGCTGGGCCTGCCTACCCACGCCGAAGGACGCGATTACAGCTACCATTTTCTGACCGGCTGCACTCTTCCCAAGCTTTTCCTCAGCGGAGACCACGACCGGTTTGCGCCCACCGCGCAACTGGCGCAGGTGGCCGCCGCAGCCGCTGAACCCAAACAACTGATGCTCCTTTCTGGAGCCGACCACTTTTTTAGAGACCAACTCAAGCCGATGCAGCAAGCGCTGGCTGGTTGGCTGAAAGAACTGTTGCCATGACGCATACGACCGAGACCACATTGGAAACTTTGCACGCTACGGCTACGGAAATCTTTACCGGCGCCCTGCAGGCATGCGACATCGCCTCGGCCTTTGACCGGCGGCTGCGCTTTGAAGGCGAGATGCTGCACCGGCTCATCCCTGACGGCAGTGGCCCGGAGTCCTTCGACCTGTCGAGCTACAAGCGCATTTTTGTGATTGCGCTGGGCAAAGCGGCGCTCCCGATGCTTGATATCCTGTTGGACCGGATGAAGCGGCGCAAGGGACTGCGTGGCATCTGCTGCGCCGGCCAATTGCCCAGGAAGCGCAACTGGCGCTTCCGCTACTTTGAAGGCGGCCACCCGCTGCCGAACGAAGACAGCTTTGGCGCGGCGCGAGCGGCCCTGGCGATGCTGAGGAAGGCCAAGGCGGACACGCTGGTCTTCTTCCTGATCTCGGGTGGGGGCTCGGCCATGTTCGACCTGCCCCTGGACCCGCAGATCACACTCGAAGAGACCATTGCCTTCCACGAAGCACTGGTGGGATCGGGCGCGCCCATCAACGAGATCAATACGCTGCGGAAGCACTTCTCCGCGGTGAAGGCGGGGCGGCTGGCGATGGCCGCGCCAGAGGCGGCCAAGATCAGCCTGCTGCTGCCCGACGTGCCGCTGCGCACCCTGGACGCGCTTTCCTCGGGCCCCACTTCGCCGGATCACTCCACGGTAGCCGATGCGCGCGAGCTGATTGCCAAGTACAATCTGGCCCCGAAATTTCCTCCGTCGGTGCGCGCCTTTTTTGAGCGGGATGACATGCCCGAATCGCCCGGCACCAAGGGATGGCGCCCGCCGTTTCTTCCCAGGCTGCAGAAGACCGAGATCACGGCGCCACGACGCATGACGGCCTCGGCCAGTATGAGCGGCGAGGACGAGGCCTTCCGCGATTCGGTCTTCGAGATTCTGCTTTCGAGCCACGACCTGGTGGAGAATGCGCGCGCACTGGCGCAGAAGGCCGGCTACTTTGCGGCGGTGGACAATAGCTGCGATGACTGGGACTATGCCGACGCGGCCCGCTATCTGCTCGATCGCTTCCACGGCCTGCGCAGCAAACATGCGCGACTGTGCCTGATCTCAGTGGGCGAAGTGACGGTAACGCTGAACCGGAACCCAGGCGCCGGTGGACGCAACCAGCAGTTTGCGCTGGCCTGCGCCCTTGAACTGCAGAAATATCCCGACGATCACCTGGTGGTGCTCAGCGCCGGATCGGACGGTATTGACGGCAACACACAGTGCGCCGGAGCCATCGCTGATCCCACGACCGTGGCGCGCGCGCGCGCCTTCGGATTCAATCCGGAGGAGTCGCTGGCGTCGTTCAATGCCTGCCCGCTCTTTACGGCGATCGGCGATGCGGTGGTGACCGGGCCGACGGGACATAATCTGCGCGACCTGCGGCTGCTGATTGCGGAGAGCAATGATATCCCTGTCCGGAAGTGAATGCGTGTCAGTAACCGGCAGGAGTTGAAGCCTGTCCTTCTTCGATTGCACTTGCGGCATGACCGAAGTGCCACCAACGTGTCGCCGAAGGAGTTTGCCGGCCGGCAATTTTCCTGAGTGCGCGCTTCCTGTGCGGCCGCAACTTATCAATCTGAATTAGGATGGCTAGGTGGCTCGAAAATCAACCCGCAAGCCTGCTACCAAAACGCCCGATATACGCTCCGTGGCCGCCTTGGCGAAGGTGTCGATTGCCACTGTCTCCAGGACCATCAACGGCTCGCCGCTGGTGAGCGACCGGCTCTCGAAGCGCGTCTGGCAGGCGATCCGCCAGCTCAATTATCTTCCCAACACGCACGCACGCACATTGGTCTCCGGGCGCAGCCGGCTCTTCGGCATCATTGTTGAGAACATCACCAACCCGTTCTTTCCGGAACTGATCCAGAGCTTTGAGACGATCGCGGTCGCGCACGGATACGAGATTCTGGTCAGCTCCACCAACAGCGATGCGACGGTGCTGACTACATGCGTGCGCCGCATGCTGGAGCGGAAGGTGGACGGCGTGGCCGTGCTGACCTTCGGCGAGGAAGAGCCGGTGCTGGACCAGCTGACACACCGCAACGTACCTATTGTTCTGGCCGAATTCAAACTCGAAGATCCCAAGGCGAGCACCATCCTGCTGGATTACCGGACGGGAATCAACGCGGCCGTGAATCATCTGGCGGAGCTTGGCCACCGGCAGATCGCCTTCCTGGCCGGCCCGCGCAAGCTGCATTCAGCCATGACGCGCGAAAGGGACTTTCGCGAGGCGATGAAAGGCGCCGGACTGCCGGTGCGGGAGCAATGGGTGATCGAGTGCGACCACACGCTGAGAGGCGGCGTGGCGGGCTATGGCCTGCTGCAGTCTCTTCCGGCGCGGCCAACGGCGATCATTTGCTCCAATGACATGACGGCCATCGGCGTGCTTCGCGCCGCTTACCTTGAAGGTGTACAGGTGCCGCGAAGCCTTTCGGTGATCGGGCTGGATGACATCGACTTCGCGGAGTACACGCTTCCGCAGTTGACGACCATCCGCCTTTCGCGCGCCGACCTGGCGCGGGCCGCCTTCGAGGCGCTGCGCCAGCAGGCTGAAGACCCGCGCAATCCGAATATGCAGCGCGAGTTTCTGGTTTCGACGACTCTGGTGGTCAGGGGATCAACGGCGGCGCCGGGCTGCTGACCTTGCGCAGGGCAACCACTTCGGCGTGAGTCCGGCTGGCGGCAGATTGGCGGTCGGGGTAGATGCGGGGTTCGCCAAAGCGGATTCTGGCGATGAAGCCGGGAGCGCGCATCATCCGCCAGAGATGAGGCAGAAAGGCGTCGTCACCGAACCAGCACAGTTCCCTTTCCTGGACACCGCCACTGGTTTCGTAGCGAATGGCGGCAGCCATCACCGGGGCACCAGCCGCAACCGCCGGCTCGAAGAGGCGGGTGTGAAAGCGCAGTACATGGTGTCCATCCGTGCTGGTTCCTTCGGGAAACAGCAGCACAGGAACCGGGAACTGGAGCCTCTCCGCAATCTGCCGGACCACCGACGACGCACTGGCGTGGCTGGCGCGGTCGAGAAAGATGGTTCCCGCGCTCCGCGCCGCCCAGCCGAAGAACGGCCACCGGTCAATTTCCTCCTTGGCGACAAAGAAGCATGGAACAGCCGCGCTGAGGATAACGATGTCGAGATAGCCGAGGTGGTTGGAGACCAGCAGACCGTGGGCGGGCGGCGCGCCTTCGACATGACACTGGATGCCCAGGCGCTCCAGGGCCATGTTGGCGGAGACATGCAGCCAGAAGGCGCGGCGCTCCAGTGAGAGCGGGCCGTGCAGACGGAGCTTCCAGTAGCGAAGAATGCAGAAGATGAGAATGAATCCCAGCGCCACAGCGCGCCGGAGAGCGCGCAGGCTCACTGCGGGAACGGAGCCAGGAATCGGCTGCGCGCCGAAGGCGCGAGCAGCTCGAGATCGAGCAGCGTGAGAAAATCGATGGCGCCGAACTCTCGGTCCCATGCCGGCCGGGCGGCGCTGCGCGCGCCGAAGGCCAGATAGGTCCTGAGCAGCCTGGGCACTTTGACCGCGTGCGGCGGCCATCGATCGGGCAGGCAGGACGACGGCTGTGCGTGTGCGTTCTGCCGCTCCGTGGGGCACGCGCAGGCGGCGGTGGGCGTGGTCTCGAACTCCGGAGGAACCCGGAATGGCTCAAGCTGCCAGTACATCAGCCAGCCCTCCGCGGGATCGCTGGAGTTCCAGGACAAGCAACCGATCCAATCGCGCAACCCCATTCCGCTAGCATACTGCGCAATTGCCCGTCGCGGCAGGGTGAGCGCTCAAGGTTCTGTAGCGCCGCTCTCCTGAGCGACTGTACTGGCGGCGTCCACGCCGCCATCTGCGTGTAGTCCAAGGAGGCCACAGTCGCCGCGGCGACCCGGTTCCGAGACGCGCTACCCATTTACGGATAAGCTTTAAGAGGAATCAGCGCTTGGCCCCGGAAAGCAGGCAGCCGCCACCGCGCAGAGATTGGAGGCAGTACCGGCGCCAAGAATTCCTGATGCCGCGCCAGTGGCAGCCTCATCTCTATGATTAGGCTCCTCAGGCGAACCGCTATCAGCAAGGACATTGGAAAAGGAAGGCATCTTGAGCACTCCGCGGCAGACAACGGGCGCGCAGGCAACCCCTGATCGGGGCGCGGAGGCCGCGCGCCGCGGGATCGGCGTATCGCATACGTGGCGCGCTCTGCGGCACCGCAATTTCCGGCTTTTTTTCGGCGGGCAGACGATCTCGCTGATTGGCACCTGGATGACGCGCGTGGCGACGGCGTGGCTGGTCTACCGGCTGACCGGATCGGCGCTGCTGCTGGGCACGGTCAGCTTTATGGGCCAGATTCCCACGTTTCTGCTGGCGCCCTTCGCCGGCGTCTGGGTGGACCGACTCAACCGCAGGCAGGTGCTGGTGTGGACGCAGGCGCTCTCCATGGTGCAGTCGCTGCTGCTGGCCGCGCTCACGCTGACGCATACCATCACCATCCCGCTGATTCTGGCCCTGAGCGCGATGCAGGGAATCATCAACGCCTTCGATATGCCCGGCCGCCAGGCATTCATGGTGCAGATGGTCGAGGACCGCCAGGATCTGGGCAACGCCATTGCCATCAACTCGTCGATGG
>JAJZVZ010000331.1 GCA_021846945.1 Acidobacteriota bacterium
CCGCCCGCCGGCAACGCCAACTATGCCTGGGTGCAGCACTTCATCGCGCACCTCGCGCCCACCGGACTTGCCGGGTTCGTTCTGGCCAACGGCTCCATGTCGTCCAACCAGTCCGGCGAGGGTGAGATTCGCAAGGCCATCATTGAAGCGGATCTGGTCGATTGCATGGTCGCGCTCCCGGGCCAGCTCTTCTATGCCACGCAGATTCCCGTCTGCCTCTGGTTCCTCGCCAAGTACAAAAAGAATGGGCGCTTCCGCGACCGGCGCGGCGAGACGCTCTTCATCGACGCGCGCAAGCTCGGTGTCCTGAAAGATCGCGTCCACCGCGAGCTGACTGACGCGGACGTAGCCCGCATCGCCGGAACCTACCACGCCTGGCGCGGCGACAAGGGCGCGGGCAGCTACGCCGACGTGGCCGGCTTCTGTAAATCCGCAAAGCTCGATGAGATTCGCAAGCATGGCCATGTGCTCACGCCGGGCCGCTACGTCGGGGCCGAGGCCGTCGCGGACGACGGCGAGCCGTTCGAGGAAAAGATGGCTCGCCTCGCCGCCACGCTTCGCCAGCAGCAGGCAGAGGCCGCAAAGCTCGACGCCGCCATCGCCGCCAACCTGAAGGAGCTTGGCTATGGCGAGTGAGATCATCCCCAATGGCTACTTTGAGTTGCTGGAGGCGCTCAAAGCGCGCATTCAAGCGGCGCGCAGCCGGGCGGCATTGGCCGTCAACTCCGAGTTGATTCGTCTCTATCACCAGATCGGCTGCGACATTCTTCAGCGGCAAACGCAGCAGGGATGGGGTGCCAAGGTGATTGAGCGCGTGGCCCGCGACCTGAAGGCGGCATTCCCGGACATGAAAGGCTTCTCCACCACCAACCTGAAGTACATGCGTTACTTCGCCGAACACTGCCCGGACGTGCAATTTGGTCAGCAGCCTGCTGACCAATTGCCCTGGTTCCACATCGTTACCCTACTGACAAGGCTGGAACCCTCCGAGCGTGAATGGTATGCCTTGCAGACCGTGGCTCAGGGATGGTCGCGGCTGACGCTGGAGCAGCATATTCAAAACCGCCTTCACCAGCGCCAGGGTGCGGCGATCAGCAACTTCGCCCTGCGCCTGCCCACGCCGGACTCTGCGCTGGCCCATGAAACGCTCAAGGACCCATACCTTTTCGACTTTCTGGGCTTGGCGGACGATGCCCACGAGCGCGAGATCGAGAACGCGCTCATCCGCCACATCACCCGCTTCCTGTTGGAGTTGGGATCGGGTTTCGCCTTTATGGGACGACAGTTCCGACTGGAGGTCGCAGGCGACGAGTTCTTCATTGACCTGCTCTTTTACCACACCCGCCTCAAATGCTACGTCGTAGTCGAGATCAAGGCTGGCGCATTCAAGCCGGAGCACATCGGCCAGTTGAACTTCTACCTGTCCGTAGTCGATGCGCAGGTCAAGGCGGAGGAGGACAAGCCCACCATCGGTCTGCTGCTGTGCCGGAAGCAGAACCGGCTCGTGGCCCAGTACGCGGTCAACGGCATCGACAAACCCATCGGCGTGGCCGAGTACAAACTACTGGAGAATCTCTCCGAACCTCTGTTGCGGAACCTGCCAAGTATTGAAGAGATTGAGGCTGAGCTGGCGGAGAACGTGGGAGACGAGGATGAATAACTACGGATGCGCCGCTACAAGGCCGAATCGCGATCATACACTGTCCATACCCGCCACCGGCCCACTTCTGGTTGCCCCCGATCAGGGACTGATCCTTCATGTCCGGCTTGCCGTCTGTGCAACTGGTAAGGATTCCTTACCAGTTCAAATGGCGAGCGAACCGGCACATCCGGCAACTGTCAAGGAATGCTTGACAGTTCAGTCGGAGATTTCGCGGCAGCAGCGCCGCCAGCTCGAAGCCAGCCAGCCCGTCAGCGACTTCGACCGCACCGTCGAGCATATCAAGCAACTGGGAGCGCCCAAGCCGGAGCGCATTCGCAAGGGGAAGAATCCTGCGGATGGGAAGGAGCTTGGCGATGGCGAGTAAAAAAAACAGCAAATCACCCGCCAGCCCCGATCTCTTCGCAGGGCAACTCCTGATCTATAGCGATGCCGGTCTGAACCTCCAGGTTCGGCTGGAGGGGGAGACGGTCTGGCTCTCCAGAATCCAGATCGCCGAGCTGTTCCAGACCACGCCGCAGAATATAACCCTCCATGTTGCAGCAATATACGACGAGGGAGAACTCGATCCGGGGGCAACGAGTAAGGATTACTTACTAGTTCAATCTGAAGGCGGCAGGCAGGTCCGGCGGTCGCTGAAGCACTACAGCCTCGGCATGATTCTGGCCGTCGGCTACCGGGTCCGGTCGCCGCGCGGCACTCAGTTCCGCCAGTGGGCCACTGCCCGGCTCGGCGAGCTGCTGGTCAAAGGCTTCACCCTCGACGACGAGCGCATCAAAGCGGGCCGCACTCTCGGGCAGGGTTACTTCGATGAGTTGCTGGCGCGCATCCGCGACATCCGCTCCAGCGAGCGGCTCTTCTACCAGAAGATCACCGACATCTACTCCACCCGCATACCTCCGCCGCCCGACGCTGCTGGCCAGCTCTACCGGCGCCAACTGCGTCGGCGGAGCCGCCGCTCTCTGCCTGAGCCTCCGGCAGCGATAGCGGTGATAGTCGAACCAGGAAACAGCCACACCGCGTGCCTCGCAAAAGCCCTTCCGCTTCAGACCGCTCTGCTCAGCCTCCCGCACCAGAACTTCCCACTCCGCTTCACTAAAGCCACTCCTTGCAATAACCGCTCCCTCACC
>JAJZVZ010000332.1 GCA_021846945.1 Acidobacteriota bacterium
CGCTGCTCGAAATCTTCGATCCCGGCATGTACACCGCGAACCATCCGGCGTGGGAGGCGGCTCCCGGAACCGAAATCGAGCTGCCGGCGCTCACGTCCGATGTGGCTTGGATCGCGGACGGGGACTCAGAATTTTCGGAGATCGCCCGGGAGGAAATCGGAGATTTTCGCGAGCTTGCCCGATCGTTCGCCAATGAGGAACTCGTGGGCCTTGCGAAGATTGCACGTGCGGCCCTTGGAGACCCGGGGAAACCGATCGGAGGTAGAGAGGATGCCATCCGCTATCTCGCTCTCAATGCGAGCGCCCTGCTCGAAGACCTCTGGGCACAGGCTGACGCGCTCTGGGTGACGGCGCCGTGCAGGCGGATTCAATTCGAGGACATGGTGGCCAGGCGCAAAACGGAACTCTTGGCGGCAGCTTCGGCCCAGCCTGCGTTGGAGGAGAGGGACCTCACCTGCTACACGGACGATGAGATCCGCGCATTTGCTTTTGATGTGCGCAAGCTCTTCCTGACGGAGCGGGCCAAGCATCTGGCAATCTGCTCCCGCTGCCAGCGGCGGCTTGAATACTGGTCGGGTTTGGTCGAGAGTTTCGACCGCACTGCACCACTGCAGGAGGGGAGGGCGGATGCATAAGAAGGAATTCCTGCGCGGGCTTGCTTCGGACCTGACTTCTGGCTGGATGAGTGCCAAGCCCTTTCCGCGAGTTCATCAACTTTGGCCTGTCTGATACTTAGTCATCGATGGACAGCCCAAAGATGATCTGACCATCAGTTGTGAAAGCGACGATTGCGCCTGACAAGGACCGATGATGGGCCTTTTACCCGAGGGGCTTTATCCGAGCAGGAGTATTCTGTGAGCGTTCAGAGAACAGCACTCTGATCAGGGTACAAAAGGCAACCGCTGCACAGTGCATGGCGAGGAGAGGGCACAATGGGTGGTTTCTGGAATCCGGTCCAACTTGGAAAGACGGAGCTGCGAGTGGTCCCGATCGGCCTCGCAGCTTCGTACGGCATCGAGGGAAAGGGCGTAGAGCGCGCCTTCGAGCGAGGCCTGAATTTTTTCTACTGGGGAGCGAAGTATGCTCCCATTCTGCCGCGCTCGGGCGATTTTGGAGCGGTCCTGAAGCGGCTGGGAGCGACGCACCGCGAGAAGATAGTCACGGTCATTCAGTCGTATTCCCGGTCGCCCGAGAAGATGACGCGTTCGATCGAGAACGGGCTGCGGACACTCGCGTTTGACTACACCGATGTTCTGCTGCTGGGCTGGTGGAATCTGTCGCCGCCGGAGCGGTTCATGGATGCCGCAGCGGAGCTGGTGCGGCGTGGGTGCGCACGGTATGTGATGATCTCCTGTCATAATCGGCCGACGTTTCCTGTACTGGCCCAGGATCCTCGGGTGCAGCTGCTCATGATCCGGTATAACGCGGCGCATCCCGGCGCGGAACGCGATGTGTTTCCTTTTCTTGAGACAGAGCGCCCCGGCATTGTGACGTACACGTCCACAAGCTGGGGGGAGCTGATGAACCCAAAGCTGGTTCCGGCGGGGGAGCGGTTACCCACGGCGACCGACTGCTATCGCTTCGTGCTGTCGAATCCTTTTATAGATGCATGCTGGCAAGGTGCGAAGACCGCGGCAGAACTCGACGGAGCCATCGAGGCGCTGGATCGCGGCAAAATGGACGAAGATGAACTGGACTGGATGCGCAGGGTCGGTGTCACCGTGCGAGAGCGTACACAGAGGCAGGACGCAGGACGCGCTGTTGCCGATCGGCTGGTGAACTGGATGTCGGGATTTGGCTTTCGGTCGACCAGCCAGTTGCCTCGCGGGAGCTAACCGTTCGGGCGGGACTATATCAATTTCCAAGTTTGGATAATTCACTCAATCCGAGCAATTTGCGTTCAGATTGGGAATACCTCCCGGTAATACGGGCTTCGGTCCAACGATCTTCGTCGGCTCGTCAACGAGCGCCAAATCGAGTCGCTCATCGAGGTTTGATCGACTCCGCTTTGCAGGCGCCTCGGGTGATTCCGGGGCTCGATCCCGGCGTCGCTCGGATCACTCAATTCGGAGCGGATAGGAGTACCAGTCATCCTGCCCGCTCAGCTCAGTGAGGAGAACATAACTTCCGGGCTTGGCCCGGCGCAGATCGAGGGTCACGGTCAGCTTGGTCAGATTGCTGGCAATACTGGCGGTTCCTGTGGCATAGGCGATGCGGTTCGTACCTTCGCGGCCCGCTACGACGATGATGGTGTACAGTCCGGTTTCGCTGAAGCGCGGCAGGATCAGATTGACGTGCAGCAGGGCCGCGGGAAGCTTGAGTGGGGGCTTTGGCGGCTGCTCTTCGGCTCCGCGAAAGGTTCCATAGTTAGTGAGATCGAGCGTTCGATCGATAGCGGCGGACGCCTGCTGGCCGGCAGGTGGATTTGAAGCGACGGGTCCTTGCCGGTTCCAGTATTTGGCAACGACAAATCCCACAATGAGGCACGCAGCGCACAGCGCAGCAATGGTGGCCAAGCGCAGAGGGCTCGGGCGGCGGACGGCGACGGCCGAGCGGAACTCAAGAAGAGCGGGCAGGCAGTGGCCACAGGAAGTCACATGTTGCACGCGGGAATCCGACAGGGAGAAGGACCCCGGTTTTGCCGCATATTCGCGCAGGAAGGATTCGTCAGGGCATTCGGGAGTGCTTTCGCTCCGCGGCTGTCGTTGCGTATAGGATCGCAACTGTTCGACGAACCACTGCTCGGGATTGGTATTTCCCTTAATCTTTCTCACCTCG
>JAJZVZ010000333.1 GCA_021846945.1 Acidobacteriota bacterium
TAGCCTTTCAATGGCTTCGCCGTCAAGCAGCTCCGTGATCGGAATGCCGCCTACCGAGGAATATCGCGGCAGCGGGACCATCGAATCTCCGTGTCCGCCAAGGACGAATGCCGTAACATCGGCAACGCTGACATGCAGTTCCTGGGCGATAAACGCCCGGAAGCGCGCCGAATCGAGCACGCCCGCCATGCCGATAACTCTGGACCGCGGGAAACCGCTGACTTTGTAAGCGGCGTAGGCCATTGCGTCCAACGGATTGGAGACGATCACCAGGATGGCCAGAGGCGAATGGCGCACGACTTCGCTCACCACGTCGCGCATGATCCTGAGGTTGGTGTTGAGCAGGTCATCGCGGCTCATTCCGGGCTTGCGCGCCACGCCGGCAGTGATGACCACAATATCGGAGTCCGCGGTATCGGCGTAGTCCTGGGTGCCGCGAATCACGACATCTTTGCGCGCGATGGGCATGGCTTCAAGAAGATCCAGCCCTTTGCCCTGCGGCACGCCGTCGACTACATCCACGAGCACAATATCGGCAACGCCACTGGCGGCAATCCAATGTGCCGTCGTGGCGCCTACGTTGCCGGAACCCACAATCGTGACTTTGCTGCGCATCGTTGTTCCTTCCTTTCGCTTGAACGCTTTGGCCCGGACCCGGCCGCAAAGGGTCGATCCGGGCCAGAATGCTTATGATGATGAGGCTACGCCTTCAGCACAGCGGCGGCCTGGCGCTCTTCCATCGGAATAAAGGCGCGTTTGCGCTGACCGGTGTAGATCTGGCGCGGGCGCGCGATCTTCTGCTCCGCGTCCAGGTGCATCTCCTGCCACTGCGCCAACCACCCCACGGTGCGCGGGATGGCGAAGAGGACGGTAAACAGCTCCGGCTTGAAGCCCATGGCCTGGTAGATGATTCCGGAATAAAAATCGACATTGGGATACAGCTTCCGCTTGACAAAGTACTCGTCTTCAAGCGCGATCCTCTCCAGTTCCAGCGCGATATCGAGCTTGGGATTTCTCCCCGTAATCTGGAATACTTGTTCGGCAGTCCACTTGATGATCTTGGCGCGCGGGTCGTGGTTCTTATACACACGATGCCCAAAGCCCATCAGCTTGCCGTGTCCATCCTTGACGTGCTGAATGTATGCAGGCACATTCTCCTTGGTGCCGATTTCGTCAAGCATCTTGAGGACCTGCTCATTTGCGCCGCCGTGCAGCGGGCCCGACAACGCTGCCGCCGCGGCGGCAACCGAGGAATAGGGGTCAGCCTCGGAGCTTCCCACTGAACGCATTGTGTTGGTGCTGCAATTCTGCTCATGGTCGGCATGAAGGATAAACAGGATGTCGAGCGCGCGCGCCAGCACCGGATTTGCCGCATACTTGGGTTCGACCATCCTCCACAGCATGTTCATGAAGTTCTCGGTATAGGTCAGATCGTTGTCGGGAAAGACATAGGGAAATCCGACGCTGTGACGGTAGGACATGGCTGCAATGGTCGGCATCTTGGCGATCAGCCGTTTCACCTGCAGTAATCGGTTTGCCTCATCGTGGACGTTCTTTGCCTCTGGATACACCGAAGACAGGGCCGCCACCGTGCTCACGAGCATGGACATGGGATGGGCGTTATAGCGGAAGCCCTCCATGAATTTTCGGGTGGTTTCGTGGATCATGGTGTGGTGGGTGATTTGAGAGACCCACTCTTTCAATTCCGATTCGTTTGGCAGTTCGCCGAAGAGCAACAGGTAGGCGACTTCGAGGAATGTGCAGTGTTCCGCGAGCACTTCTATGGGATAGCCCCGATATTCGAGAATGCCGCGGTCGCCATCGATGTAGGTAATGCTGCTCCGGCACGAAGCCGTGTTCATGAATGCCGGATCATACGTCATAAGGCCGAAATCATCGTCGCTGATGCGGATTTGACGCAGATCCATCGCGCGCACGGTTCCGTCCTGGATGGGCAGCGTGTAGGTCCGGCCGGTACGATTGTCAGTGATCGTGAGAGTGTTCGATTCCATCCAAGTATCTCCTTTGTTTTCGACATCCAGTGTCAAGCCGGGTTGAATTTGCCATGCAAAAGAAAACCGGCTTCGCTCTCTGACCGGCCCTGATCCGCCATGGGCGAAGCCAATTACCCCGCAATCGTAGATTTCCCGCGTTTGAGATAACGATTGTCTGTGACCGTGGTCACGATGAGACGCGCTTGTTATGCCATCAAACTTTCAATAAAGGAGAATGGAGCGAGTTGTGGCCTTATTTTTATCGCCGGTCATGCCGTTTCCTGGATGCAAGATCGGTTGGAGAGCGAAACTCCGGCCATCAAGGGCTCATCCCGGCGTTCCGATTGGCTCAGGAGCGAGCCTCGCGAACCTGCCGCTTATGGTCCATCCACAGAGGTTGGAGCGGGGACTCCTTCGCAAGAGTTACGATAAACTGAAAGAGCGGCGCCCGCTTTCCGCAGCGGAGGGATGGGTGAGTGGTTGATACCGGCGGTCTTGAAAACCGTTGTGCCCGAAAGGGTACCGGGGGTTCGAATCCCTCTCCCTCCGCCAATTCTTGTCCATAGTTGTCCACCTCGGTCCATTCCCCTCCAACCCATATTCGCAAGTTGCTGAAAATAATAAAGAACATCTCCATCATGGTCCAGGCCTCTCCGCGTGCGTCCAGACTTGACCGGGGGTATCAGCGGGGGTATCGCCCCTGGTGCAAAGTCATGGAGATCCATAAGCTCAACGATCTGCAAATTAAGTCCGCCGAAAAGGGCGAGAAGGAATAC
>JAJZVZ010000334.1 GCA_021846945.1 Acidobacteriota bacterium
ATCGAACCAGCGGCCCTTGGCTTCGGAGGCCAATAAAAAACGCGCTGTAACCCGCATGAATGCTGGGTTTCCGATTTCCGACCTTGCCTATTGTTGGAGCAAAGTTGGAGTTGACACCATGGCATACATTCAAAATCGCGGCACCGGATGGCTGGCCCAGATCAAGCGGCAGGGCTGGCCCGTCCAGAATCGAACCTTTCAGACCAAGGCTGATGCAGAGAAATGGGCACGCGCCGTCGAGCGTGAAATGGACATTGGAGCGTTCATCAAACGCGACGACGCCGAGCGGACCACGTTTGCGCAGGCCGCAGGCCGCTATGAGCGCGAAGTCTTGCCCAGCAAGCGAGGTCGGGTTGCCGATGAGAGCCGGCTTCGCGGACTGGTGGCCTGGTTTGGCAAGTACAGCCTTGCATCGATCAGCAGCGATCTCGTGTCGCGTTACGTGGCGGCGCGGGCAAAGGTTGCCGCACCGCAGACTGTGATGCATGACATTCGCCTGCTAAGCCGCATCTTCCATACCTGTGAGAAGCTCTTTGGTATCCATCTGCCGCAGGGTATCCCCACGGCGAAAATTGAACGGCCGCGCGTTGCCAATGAGCGCGAGCGCCGCTTGGAGCCAGGCGAGGAACTGTTGCTGTCGGCAACGCTGGCAGCCTCCGGCGCAGCTAAGCCGAACCCATGGATGCTCCCTCTGGCCATCCTCGCCGTCGAAACCGCAGGGCGTCAATCGGAGTTGCTGTCCTTGCGCTGGGATGAAGTCGATCTCAAACGCGCCACGGCACGGCTGCGTGGCATTGATGGCAGGGAGACAAAAAACAATGACCCATACCGCGACGTGCCGCTGACGCCGCGCGCCGTGGCGGCGCTGTCTGCCCTGCCACGCTCGATCTCAGGCCGCGTGTTCCCGCTCACGAGCAATGCGGTGAAGCTCTCATGGAAGCGTGCCGTAGACCGCGCCCGCCGCGCCCATCTTCACCGCCTGTTGCGTGAACGGCTCCAGGCCGAAGGCATCGATGCTGATGCCGAGCTGCGCGCCCTGGTCTTCAAGAAGCGCAAGCCGCTACCGCGCACGCTGGCGCTGCTAGCCGACCTCGAGAAGACAGACAAGACCTTGCTTGATCTGCACTTCCACGACCTACGGCATGAGGCCACGAGCCGCCTGGCGGAAGTCCTGCAGATGCACGAGTTGATGAAGGTCACGGGCCACAAGAGCAGCAAGATGCTCGCGCGTTACTACCATCCGAGAGCTGAGGACCTGGCGGCGAAGATTCGCGCAGCGATGGCAGCGGCTGCGTGATGAGCGCATCAGAGGCATGCGTCGAAGTTGGGATAATCGCCGCATGCTGAACGTCCAAGACATCCTCGAAGCCGAAGCGCGCGCCGTCCGCGCTATCCCGGCCGACAACCCTTTCGAGCCTGCTGTTCAGTGCTTCCTTGCTTCGGCTCGCGCTGGCGGCAAGGTGGTCGTCTCCGGCGTCGGCAAAGCTGGCGGCATCGGCGCGAAGATCGCCACGACGCTGTGCTCGGTCGGCGTACCGTCCCTGTTTTTGCACCCGCTGGAGGCCCAGCACGGCGATCTGGGTGTGCTCGGCATCCACGACTGCCTATTGCTCATCTCGAACTCAGGCAAAACGCGGGAAGTCGTCGAACTGGTGCGCCTGGCCCGGCAGCTTCACCAGGAAGTGCGGATCATCACTATCACGGGCAAACGCGACTCGGAGCTTGCCGCTTGTTCTGACCTGGTGCTGTGGACGGGAGACCCTGCCGAAGTCTGCCTGCTGGGCCTGGCGCCCACGACCTCGACCACGGTCATGGCCGTAATCGGCGATGTGCTCACTGTGCTGGCCGTCCAGATCGGCGGCTTCACTCGGCGGGATTACGCGCTACGGCACCACGGCGGATATTTGGGCGCGGCGGCGAAGCTGGGATGACGCCGAGACGGCCAAGGGTGAGGGTCATTTCAACGTTGTGCCATTGCAACGGCCAAGCAATTCGACAGGCTTAAATCGCTGTGAACTGTTGGAAAAGCTGGCTGACTCTGTACGATGAGGTCTGTCTGGGTTTGCATTCCCGATTGCTGGGAGCCGGACGTTCCGGGTGTAGTACGAAGCTACACACACAAGCCTGTTTGGCCTCAAGGCTAACTATCTCTGGAGATAAAACTCATGAAGAAATCACTACTCGCCCTGGCAGTTCTGGGCGCATTCTCAAGCGCCGCCTTCGCGCAGAGCAATGTTCAGTTGTATGGCATCATTGATATGGGCGTGACCCATTTCACTGGGATCGCACCCGCCGGTGGCGGCGCTGGTACCGTGAGTTCGACTGGCCTGAGTTCTGGCGTGGGGTCCTCTGACCGCATTGGCCTGAAGGGCACCGAAGACCTCGGCGGCGGCCTGAAGGCTTTCTTCACCGCAGAAACCGGTTTTTGCGGTTCAGGCCTGAACCAGGATGGCACCACCATCCAAACAACTCCCAATCAGACGTTCTGCACCGGTGGTGGTTTCATGCAGCGCCAGGCCTTCGCCGGCCTGGCGGGCGGTTTCGGTACCTTATCGCTTGGTCGCCAGTACACCCCGGCGTTTCTTAGCGAAAACGCCGTTGATCCGTTTGGTTCTGGCCTGACTGGTTCGGATTTGGACATGGGACTGGTGAGTCTATTCCCATTGCTTCCCAAGTACGCTCTGATCCGCGCGAATCAGGAGGCCGTCTATGCCACGCCGGATCTGTCCGGCTTCAAAGGTACAGCAGCGTATTCCTTTGCCCCGCTA
>JAJZVZ010000107.1 GCA_021846945.1 Acidobacteriota bacterium
ATGTCTTCCATCGGGCGCCCAGCAGGGAAAATCGTTATTGCCGGCTTCATGCGTAGCCTGCAGCCAGAGCTTGCTGGCAATGTCCATCACGTAGATATCCTGACCGCCGGGGTCGCCGGGGCCATACTTGCGATTCCAGCTAAAGGTCAACATCTGGCCATTGGGTGCCCACGACGGAGAAACGGCATAACCGCCATCGGTCATGCGCGCAATATTTGAGCCGTCCTGGTCCATGATATAAATCTGCGGTTCTCCCGTGCGTCCACTCGCAAAAGCGATCTGCGAGTTGGTCTTGGGGTTCCACGCCGGCGCGACATTGGGACCAGGTATATTCGTAACCCGGCGAGCGCCGCCTCCGCTCGCATCCGCAACCCATATCTCCGCGGGCCCCGTGCGCGCTGATGAGAAAGCAATCTTGGAACCATCCGAAGACCAGGCCGGAGAAAGATTGCTCCCACCTGGCACGCCGGCCGGAAAGGCAACCATGCGGCCCAGTAGAAACGAGTACATGCGCACAGACCACCCGAGTCGTCCGAGCGATGAAAATGCGATTCGCGAATTGTCGGGTGAGATGCGCGGCGACATCGAAATGCTGCCCAAATGGGTAATCTGATGCTGGTTCTGTCCGTCGTAATCCATCACCCAGATCTCTTTCGATCCGCTTCGGTCGCTGACGAAGTAAATCTTGGTCTCGGCAATGCCGGAAACTCCGCCGCCCAAGCGCTGGATGATGGCGTCGGCAAACTCGTGTGCGATGGTGCGCGCCATATCCTGGTTGGCGGGCTGGTCATACTGCTTGCCCATCACCTGTGGATTGGCGGTATTGCTGCAATCATCCAGCCAGCCGTAGACGATGAGCCGGCCGTTGTTGACTGAGAGCGCCCCATAGGCCACCATGGCCGCGCTGGCCGGCGCGGCCGACCATTGCGCCAGATTGATCTCCTGCGGCGAACCGGGCATGGCCTGGGGCGCAAGGCTCTTTGAAACCATGTCAAAAATTCCGGCATTCGTAAGATCGCTGAACAAGGTGGCGTCGAAGACCGCCTTCAGCGCAGGCATCTGCGGATCCGTGCCGACTGGCTTGAAGTCCGCCGCCGCCAGGCGGATGCGAGCGGCGCCCATGTTGGTGCCGGTATGAACCCAGTCCTGCGCAAGCGCGCGCGACGGTAAGCAATAGAAAAATGCCAACAAAAGAGGAAGAAATATCTTAGAAGCTCGATTCATGCAGCGGACAATCCTTCCTGACAGAAAGCAAACAGTGGAATCTTCATTCGGACCGGCCTTATTCTCCATGACTCCATTTTCCATGACGTTGCACTCATGAAAACGTTCGGAAATTCCTAAAGCTCTTAACTCGTAAGGTACCGGCTTTAACCGGTACAGAAACAAGTTTAACGAAGAGCCCGGAGAAAGCTGTGAATAAGTTCGGGGCGCTAACCAGCAAAAGTGCCGGTTATAAGGATCAGAACCCGCCCGGATCTCACTCAAAATTCACAATAGTAAGAAACCATCAGCGTGCCCCCTCGATACCCCGAGGGCAGAGAGCCAAAGGTATCCACACGTTGCACCGCGCGAATACACGATTGATCCAATGTGATGCTGCCGCTTGACCGGTCAATCCGCCACGCGCTCGGGCGCCCTTCCCGGTCGATGGCGAAGGTGAGAAACACGCGTGAGCCTGCGGGCGTGTTCGGATCCACCTCTGCCTTATACCAGACGCTGGACATCTTGCGATTGATCTGATCGACGTACCACGGATAGAGACTGCCAAAGTCGCCGGCCGTGGCCGTCTGGCCATTCCAGCCGCTATCATTCTGTACCGCGTGGGGCATCACTGAACCGGCCTGTTCGCCATATTGGGCCGTGTTCTTTTTGGGCGTCGGCTGATGCAACTGCGTCTTGTGAGCTGTCTCCTTCCTGGGCTTTGCCTTCTTTCCCAGGATCGGGATGGCCTTGAGGTCCTCCATCTGCTTGGTCGTTTTGGAGGGCAAAGCCGGCGCCTGGCTGGGTGTCTCGGTGGCCAGCACGTTGTCGTTCACCTGCGCGGGAGGCAAAGGCAGGGCGCTGCTCACCAGCGACACCTGCATGGCGCTGCCTAGTCCCGCCGTGCCCCAAATACTGCTATGGAAAAAGCCGCCCAGGACCAGGTAAAGGACCGCAAGTCCGCCTAATGCCCCATGGAGCATGAGCGAACCCGCCGCCGGAGCAACCATCGACTCCGGCGTCAGTTCCCGCTCAAGGTGTTCGCCGCCTTCCAGCAGATCGTCCATCTCTTTGCCTGACAGTTCTCCTTGCAGCCCGTTACAATCCGCCCCTCGACTGCGACCTGGAATCGAGCGGCTGGGTGACGATGGATACGTTGGTAATACCGGCCTGCTTGACTGCATCCATTACGTGGGCAAAGGCGCCAAACGGCACCTGTTCATCGGCTCGCAGGTAGATCACCTGATGTGCCGGATCAGCGCTCTGCGCGTGCAGAGTTTGCGTTAATTCGTGGATATTGATCTGCTTGTCGTTCAGAAAGATATTCTGGTCGCGGTCGATCGTCACCACAGTTCTCTGCTGGGTGATCTCCTTGACCGTGCGCGTCTTGGGAACATTCACCTGGATCCCGGACTGCAGCACAGGCACAGAAATCATGAAGATCACCAACAGCACCAGCACCACATCCACCAGCGGCGTGATGTTGATGTCCGCCAGAGAACTGCGAACCCGGCCGTCGCTACTTGTAAAAGCCACGTTCTACCTCCCGGGGGATCTCGGCTCCGGGGGGGCGCTGGGGCTGCGCCGCGCGCACCGGAATTTCCTCCAGCGAGTTCAGCAACTCGCGGCAGAAGTCGTCGATGGCGGCGGCAAAGACCCTGATCCGCGCGGTGAAATGGTTATAAGCCACCAGTGCGGGCACGGCCACAAAGAGGCCCGCGGCGGTGGTGATCAACGCTTCTGAGATGCCGGGCGCCACTGCGCGCAGCGTCGCCGTCCCTGCCTGGCCCAGACCGTGGAATGCATCCACAATACCCATGACGGTGCCGAAGAGTCCCACAAACGGGCTGGCAGATGCGATGGTCGCCAGCCAGGGCATGCGCCGCTCCATATGCGTCACGGCCTCGCTGGAGGCGGTTTGCGCCGTGCGCTCAATGGCAGCCAGGTTGACCGGCGGTCCCGAACCGCCCGTCTGCCGCTTGTAGGTCTCGTAAACGTCGTCGAAGACCTGGGCCAGCGGGCTGGCACTATACTCACCACTCACCGCGGCTACATCCAGCAGGCGTGTCGCCTTACGGAAGGAGCGAACAAATTTGCGGCTATCCTTCGTGGCTCTGCGGAAACTGGACACCTTGCCCAGAATGACTGTCCACGAATAGAGGCTGGCCAATAACAACAGCACCAACACAAAGATAGCGATGGGGCCGATGTTATGGACCAGATCCGCCAGCGCGCTCAAACCCTCATTCCCCACCAGCGCCGCAGGGGCCGCGCCGCCATCAGCCTGCAAGAAGAAGAGAAACGCAGCAGTTAAAATCGCAGTTCACCTCACTCTTTAACGGTACCAGAGTTCAGACCGGCGTCCCAAGTGACCGATATGGTCCCTCTCGCTGGCTTCCTGGGCCTCTCAGAACCCCGCCGGCAGCCGTTCATGCTATGCTGCGCTCGGATTCTCGTGAGTCGGTGAAGCCTCGCTTATGAGACCCGAAAATCCACATCCAACCCTGAAATCGCGGATATCCCTCATGCTCGTCGAATTGCGCGCCGAAAACTACGCCGTCATCGATCACGCCATTGCCGTCTTCGGTCCTGGCCTTAATCTCCTCACCGGTGAAACCGGCGCGGGCAAGTCCATCCTTGTAGACGCACTAGGCCTGCTAATGGGTGGCAAGGCCTCCGCCGAACTGGTCCGCCACGGCGCCGGCAAGGCCGTCGTCTCCTGCGTCTTTGAGTCGACTGCCGGCGCCGAAAGCATCCTCGAAGAAAACGGCATCGACTGCGAGGGCAGCGAGATCATCCTTCGCCGCGAGATCCTCTCGAACGGCAAAGGCCGCGTCTTCGTCAACAATCAGCCTGCCACAGTTGCCGTGCTCCGCCAGCTCTCGCCTGAACTGGCGCTCGTCCACGCGCAGGCTGAAACGCTGTCGAGCTTCGACCAGGCGCAGCAGCGGATTCTGCTCGACCGCTTTGGCGCCATCTCTACCGACGCCGTGGCCGAGGCGCATGCTCACTGGCGCTCCGCCGCTGACAAGCGCGACGATCTGCTCCAGGGCGAGCAGGACCGGCTGCGCATGGTTGATCTATGGGCCTATCAGCGCAAGGAAATTGAAGCCGCGCAACTGGAAGCCGGCGAAGATGACGCCCTCGAAACCGAAAAGCGCGTGCTGGCCAATGCCGAAAAGCTCTACGCCGCCGCGATGGGCGCCTTCGAACAACTCTACGAGGGCGGCGCCAGCGCGGAAGCGGCGCTGCGCGCGGCGCTCCGCAATGTCGAGGAATTGGCGCGCTACGATGCCCGCTTCAACGAAGCTGCGCAGCAGCTCGCTTCGGCCCGCGCCACGCTCTCCGATGTGAGCGCCTCCCTGCGCGATTACGCCGAAGGCATCAACGCATCTCCCGAGCGGCTGGCCGAGCTTGAAGATCGCCTTGCGCTGCTCGACCGGCTCAAGCGCAAGTACGGCAAGACCGTCGTCGAAGTCATTGCCTTTGGTGAGGAGGTGTCGCGCAAGCTGGCCGAAGTGGAAGATCGCGACGAGATCCTCAAACAGCTTCGCGCCGAGGTGGACCAGGCCGCGCAGGCCTATCACGCTGCCGCGGGCGCGTTGAGCGCGGAACGCCGCGCCGCGGCGGCCAAACTGGCAAAGCTCGCCGAAGCTCAGATTAACTCGCTGGCGATGAAGGTACGCTTCGAGATTGCCGTTCAATCCGCGAAGCAGGAATCGGAGTGGACGGCCGCGGGATGGGACGTCGTCGAGTACCGCATCGCCACCAATGCCGGCGAGCCGCTGAAGCCACTCACGGAGATTGCCTCGGGCGGCGAGCTGTCGCGCGTGATGCTCGCATTGAAGGTGGCCGTCGAAGAGACATCCGCAAAGAGCAGAAAGACCAACCCCACGCCGCGCACGCTGGTCTTCGATGAGATCGACATTGGGATCGGAGGCCGCGCCGCCGAGGCGGTGGGCCAGAAGCTCAAATCACTGGCCCGCGCGCAACAGGTCCTCTGCGTCACGCACCTGCCGCAGATCGCCGCCTTCGCCGATCAGCACCTGGCCGTCGAAAAGCGCGAAGACCACGGCCGCACCAAAACGCAGATCCGCACGCTGGACGACCGCGCGCGAACGCACGAGGTGGCGAGAATGCTGAGCGGCGCAAAGGTCACGGATACCAGCCTGCAGCACGCCGCGCAGATGATTGCCGCGAGCCGGTAGAGCAGAAGGGGAAAGTGTACAGGGAGGCTTATCCACACGGCTCACTAACCGACCCAAGCCCGGCGACCCGCAAGGCGCACGCGTACCCTTGCAAAGGGACGGCGCAAGACCAGCTCATTCCGCACTCATAAAAATTCGCCGATGTCAGTTGCCACCGTGGCCATGGCCGTTCCCGTGGCCATTGCCATTGCCGTGGTCTTTGTACTGGCCGTTGTGATTGCCATTATTGCCGTGCTCCTTGTACTGGCCATAATGGTTCCCGTTATTGCCATGGTCCTTGTACTGACCGTAGTGATTGCCGTTGTCGTGCCGGTACTCCTCACGCGCGTAGTTGCCGCGGAAGTGTTTCTCCCAGCCGAGGTGCCGTCCCCAGTCAGCGTGTTCGCCCCGGACCGGAAATGGTCCCCGGTAGCCGAACTGTGGGTCGTAGCCGCGATTTACATAACCGCGGAAGTGGTCTGGCCCATGAAACCAGGGCCCCGCGCCGATAAACATGCCGCCCGAAAACCACTCCGGACCGTAGTAGCCAATCGGAGCGCAGTTATACGGCGCATATGAGTAGTAGCCGTATGGGCACGCGGGCTCCGGTCCGATTTGAACGTTGATGTTGATCTGCGCGTGCGCGCCCGTCACAGTCGCCGCCAGGCAAAGAGCGGCAAAAAATGCCAAAGCAAAGATCGTGATTCCCTTCATGAGCCCTCCTCACTTTCTGGTTCGTGGCCGACACTTGCCGGCCCAGTTTCGCCCATTGCATGGAATGAATGGCGATGACATGGGCCCGGCCTTCAATAACCGAGGACAACCATTAGTGAAACAGCGTGTAAGCTTGGTCTCCACCCAGCATACATCCCGGCCCGCATCACAATTTCCACCGGAGTCCGTTGAAGTCAGAAAATCGCAAACGGGCCGCCCGCGATGCCGAGAAATCCCTGGGAATCCGCATCTTTGCCGCGCGCCTCATGCGCCTCACCTCACAGTAGTTGCAAGCTAGAATGACGATTGCGTCATATTTCTCCAGTTTCGCCATCTCTTCCCAACTCAGGGCTAACTCAGACATACTGATCTACGTCAGAAGCAATAGGGCGTCTTCCTTCCATCCGCCTATCATTCGAACGTCTGTATATTTTTGAGGAGAAGCTCTTGATGAGATTGATCACGGCGAAGCTCGCCTCTGGAGCGGGGGTGATTGCGCTGTTTTGCCTGTTCTCCAGTCCGTTGCTGTCGCAGGCATCCAGTTCCTCGAATTCACAACCGCCCGCCGCGCAGAAAACCACCCAGCAAAAACAACCCGAGTTACCCAATGCGCCAGCGCCTGCGTCCGCCGAGCCTTCGCTTTCCGATCTCGGCTTCAGCCAACAGCAGACGCAGGCCGACCCGAAGTTACAGGCCAAGCTGAATAAACGCACGGAGATGCTCAAAATTCATCAACGCCTCGGCCTGATCACGACGATACCGATGGTAGCGGACCTCATCACGGGTCCACAGGCCAAGATAAAAGGGCGGAACGGGCAGCCGCTCAAGGTTCCCACCTCGACCGCCATCGATCTTCATGCTGCACTGGGAAGCACGACCGCCGCGCTCTACTTCTCCACCGCCTACTTCGCTGTCTTCGCGCCCAAAATACCGGGAACACACAAGCACGGCGCCATTCGCGTCCATGAGGCGCTCGCCTTTATTCACGGACCCGGGATGATTCTTACGCCCATCCTGGCGGGCATGGCCTTCAGTCAGGAGCAGAAGGGCGAGAAGCCGCATGGAATCGCCGCCGCCCACGGCCCCGTCGCGGTCGTCACAGCGATGGCCTATGGCGCATCGATCATCGCCGTTTCCTGGCCCATTCACTTGAAGTTCTAGGAGTAATCATGAAGATGAAAATTCTTGTGGCCTTTCTGTTGGCCGCGGTCCCGCTGTTTGCGCAATCCGAAACGCAATGGATTCTGGAGCAATCCACCCTCTCTTATCACATGTCGCATCCCATGCACGAGGTCGACGGCATCAGCCACGAGGCCAAGGGCAAGGGGATTTGCCAGGCCGGTCAATGCAATTTCCTCATTGCCGTCCCCGTCAAGTCTTTCGGCACTGGCGACGCCAACCGCGACCTCCACATGCTGGAAACCACGCGCGGCGCCCAATTCCCCATGGTCATCGTGCGCGCGCAGTTCCCCTCCGACGAAACCACGGCATCGACCGTCTACGCCGATCTTCAGGTCCAGTTCGCCGGCCAGACCGCGCACTACTCGCACGTGCCCTTCCAGCGCGTTACCAAGAACGGTGAAGAGCGCATTACCGGCACGATTCCCTCCACCTGCTCCGACTTCAAAATCGTTCGTCCCTCCTTCCTGAGCGTGCCGATCAAGAACGAAATCCCCGTGCGCGTGGATATGTTCTGGAAGAAGATGTAAGCTTCGTCCGGTTCGCGGCCTCCCATCCCGCAACGGCCATCCGCTTCGGATGATACGATGCGGCATTGAAATAGGAGGCCGCGCCCATGCATCGGCGTACGTTTCTGCAATCCCTCTCCGCAACCGTGGCCCTGACCGCCGCAAGAAGTCTTCCCGCCTTTGCCGCTCTTCCCAAGATGAAGATCACGCGCGTCCGCGCCTATCTTCCGCCCGATCCCGATCCGCTCTTCAATCAAAGCAACATGGTCGTCACGGTCGAGACTGATGCCGGCATTACCGGCATCGGCGAAGGCGGATCGAAGGACACGCTCTACCCGTCGGCAGGCCGGCTCATTGGCCGCGACCCGCAATTCATCGAACGCCTGTGGCAGGACATGAACCGCGCCTACTTCTATCCCGCCGGGCGCGAGCGCGAGGATGCCATTGGCGCGCTCGATCTTGCCCTCTGGGACATCAAAGGCAAGGCGCTCGGCGTGCCCGTACACGAACTGCTGGGCGGCATGGTGCGTAACTATTGCGAGTGCTACAGCACAGCGGGCATCATTCCGGGCATTACCGCGCACTCGACCATCGAGGAACGCGCCCGCGCCACCATCGAGGCCGGCTATCGCGCCTTCCGCTTCGGCGCGGCTGACAAGCCCGCCAACACCACCTTCAACACCCACGAGCGCATCAACTCCCTGCGCCAGCAGTGCGCCCAGGCCCGCGCCGGTGTCGGCAAGGATGGCGACTGGGTCGTCGACTTCCATCAGCGCTTCGACCTCTCCGACGCGATCCGAGGGTGCAATGAGATTGAGGAGTTCGCGCCTTACTTTGTCGAAGATCCGGTGCGCGCCGAGGCCTTCCAGCAGGACCTGCCCATCCTGCGCGCAAAGGTCAACGTGCCGCTGGCCGCGGGCGAGGAATGGGGCAACCGCTGGGACTTCGACACCCTCGTCGAGCGCCATACTATCGACTATGTCCGCGCCACCCTGCCCAACGTCGGCGGCATTACGGAGATGATGAAGATCGCCTCCCTCTGCGAGACGCACTTTGTTGGCATGGTGCCGCACTTCACCGGCCCCATCGCCACCGCCGCTCTGGTCAACTGCCTCGGCACATTCTCAGGGCCCGTGCTGATGGAATACAACTACCAGGGCCGCACGCTGCCACACCTGAAGGCCTGCCTCGACTTCAAAAACGGCAAGCTGTACCCCAACGAGCGGCCGGGGCTGGGCGTCGAACTCGACTACAAGCACCTGACGCAGGTTGCCGAGTTTACCGAGCCGGTGACAGCGCGCGCGCAAACTTACTTCCGGCCCGATGGTTCGATTACGAACTGGTAGCCAGAAGCCTCACGGCGCGATATTGGCCTGCATTTACAATCGCCGTATGCATGACGTGGTGGTGTATTCGCGGAAGGAATGTCATCTCTGCGACGTGGTTAAAGAGACGCTTAAGCAAGTCCAGCGCGAGGCCGACTTCCAGTGGCGCGAAGTGGACATCGATGCCGACCCCCAATTACGGCAGAAGTACAACGATGAGGTTCCCGTCGTTTTTATCGATGGGCGCAAGGCTTTCAAGTACCGCATGGACGGGCGTCAATTTCTCCGGGCGTTGGCAGGGAGACCATAGGACAAAAACCTCAGGAAAAAGGGATCTTTTCAAATTCGTCGGCGGGCGTCCTAAAATGCGGGGCGGAGCCGGCGGTTCCTTCGGAGCCACTCCCCCGGCTCAATCCCGCCTGTCCGTTCAGTTCACTGATTGATATACTTGTAGCGTGACTACAACTTCCCTCGACTCTATTCCGGACGGTAGTTCAGCCCACTCTTCCCCCAGCCCGAAAAGTGTCTTACTGCTCAAGCCGCGCGGCTTTTGCGCCGGCGTGGTGCGGGCCATCGACATTGTCAGGATTGCGCTTGAAACCTTTGGCGCGCCCATCTACGTCCGCCGCGAGATTGTTCATAACCGCTATGTTGTGAACGAGTTGGCCGAGAAAGGCGCCATCTTCGTCCACGAAATCGAGGAGGTTCCCGACGGCCAGCGTGTGATTTACAGCGCCCACGGGGTTTCTCCCGCCGTGCGCGAGATGAGCAAGAGCCGCCACCTGAAGGTGATCGACGCCACCTGCCCGCTGGTCACCAAGGTTCACATTGAGGCGGTCAAGTTCGCCAAGCAGGGTTATTCGCTGGTCCTCATCGGCCACCGCGATCATGACGAGATTGAGGGCACGCTGGGCGAAGCGCCTGAGGTAACGCAGGTCGTCTCCAATGTTGCCGAAGTAGAGGCCCTGCAGATTCCCGATCCGGACCATGTAGCCTACCTCACCCAGACTACGCTCAGTCTTGATGAAGCCCGCGACATCATCCATGCCCTGAAGGTGAAGTTTCCCAAGATCGTCGGCCCACACTCACAGGACATTTGTTACGCCACGGAAAACCGCCAGGTAGCTGTGCGCAATGTGGCCTACAAGGCCGACCTGGTGCTCGTGGTCGGTTCCACCAACAGCTCCAACTCCAACCGCCTGGTCGAGGTATCCCGTAATCTGGGAACCATCGGTTACCTGATTGATAACTCCCAGGCCATCGATCCGGCGTGGCTTCAGGGCGTCACGCATGTTGCAGTTACGGCCGGGGCCTCAGCGCCGGAAGTGCTGGTCGAAGGTGTAGTGAATTATTTGAAACTTAACGGATTTGATCGCGTCGAAGAAGTTGAAGTCATGCCGGAGAACGTACGCTTCGGCCTGCCGCCGGAGATTGTGCAAGCCATCGGCAGCGTTGGCGATTCGGCTCCGGTGCCCGTTCGCTAAATTTTCTACTTCCCTTTTCCCGCTGGAGCGGTGAAGCGAGAGGGATTGTTGTACTTAGGCTTGCCAGAATAACTGAAGCGGGTTATTCTTCGAGTCTTCCGCAAAGAGAATTGAGGCGTTACAAAACCGCATGAGTGCAAAGCAGTGGAAGACCCAAACCGCGGCGCCGAAATTTGGACGGCTCGACGCGGACATGGCGGACGTCGAGTCGGCCATCTCCCGTTCCCGGGAGTTCCTTCTGTCCTTACAGCATCCTGAAGGGTACTGGTGCGGCGAGCTCGAGGCTGACTCGATGCTCGAAGCCGACTACATCTTTCTGCACACCCTGCTCGAAAGCGGCGATCCAGGCCGGCTTAACCGCGCCTTTGTCGAGATGATGCGCTACCAGAACGAGGATGGCAGTTGGAGCCTCTATCCCGGCGGCCCGGGTAACATCTCGCTCTCAGTCAAGTGCTATTTTTCGGCGAAGCTCATGGGCCTCAGTGCTGAGGATCCGCACATGGTCAAGTGCCGCGAGTGGATTCTTCAGCATGGCGGCGTGGTGGCATGCAACACCTTCACCAAGATGTACCTCTGCGCTCTGGGCCAGTACGACTACGACGCCGTGCCCGCCATCCCGCCGGAGATCGTCCTCTTCCCCAAGTGGTTCTACTTCAATATCTACGAAATCTCTTCGTGGTCGCGCTCCATTCTTGTGCCGCTGGCGATTATGTACGCCAAGAAGCCGTTCAAGAAGATCCTGCCCGAGCAGTGCATCGACGAGCTTTTCGTCGGCGGCCGCGCCAACTCTATTCTGCGTCTGCGGCGGGACCGCAAAAAGCTTTTCTCGTGGCGCAACTTCTTCATCGTGCTCGACCGCATCATGCACTGGTCTGAAGCCGTGCACATTCGCCCGCTGCGCAAGCTGGCTTTGAAACGCGCCGAGCAATGGATGCTCCAGCGCCTGGAACTGACCGATGGTTTGGGCGCCATCTACCCGGCCATGATGAATGCCATCATCGCCCTGCGCTGCCTGGGCTACTCCGAGGACGATCCCCAGGTCATACGCGCCCGCGACGAGTTTGAGAAGTTAGGAATCGAGCAGCCGCCAACCGCCGAAATGCCCGAGCCTACCTTCCGCATGCAGCCCTGTGTTTCGCCGGTATGGGATACGGCGCAGGCCGTGTTCGCGTTGGGCGAGGCAGGCGTGCCGCGCAACGATCCTCGAATGCTCAAAGCCGTGGACTGGATGCTCTCTAAAGAAGTCCGCCACAAGGGCGACTGGGCGGTGAAGGTGCCAAAGACCGATCCTGGCGGCTGGTACTTCGAGTTCGCGAATGAGTTCTATCCAGACACCGACGACACCGCGCAGGTCCTGCTCGCGCTCTGCAAAGTCGATAACCCCCGCGAACGCTATCAGCACATGGTGGCTCAGCGCGCCATCGCGTGGGAGTTTGCCATGCAGTGCCGCAACGGCGGCTGGGGCAGCTTCGACAAAGACAATACAAAGATGATCTTCCAGTACATCCCGTTCGCGGATCACAACGCCATGCTCGATCCGCCCACGGTGGACATTACCGGAAGAATCCTGGAGATGCTGGCGGCCTACGGCTACACCCGTGAAGACAAGCGCGTACAGAAGGCCATCCGCTTCATCTTCAAAGAACAGGAACCGGATGGTAGCTGGTTCGGCCGCTGGGGCGTGAATTATCTGTACGGAACGTTTCTCGTCCTGCGTGGCCTTGAGGCCATCGGCGTTGATCACCACGAGCCGCAGATTCAGCAGGCGGCCGAGTGGATTCGCATGGTGCAGAATCCCGACGGCGGCTGGGGCGAGACCTGCGGCAGCTACGACGATCCCGACACGCGCGGCCTCGGGCCCAGCACGCCGTCACAAACGGCGTGGGCGCTGCTTGGCCTGCTCGCGGCTGGCGACGACCGCTCCGACTCGATCGCGAAAGGCGCGCGCTGGCTGCTGACCCGCCAGAGGGCCGACGGCAGTTGGGACGAGAGCGCAGGCGCTGGACCGAAACGCCAGGCCTTGTACACTGGAACCGGCTTCCCGCGCGTCTTTTATCTGGCTTACACGTTGTATCGCCATTATTTCCCGCTGCTGGCGCTCACCACTTACCGCCGGGCAATGGAACGCGCCGCAAATGGCGCTGGAGGTTAACCAAAGATGGCTGTTCCGATCTCGCAGATGTGGACGGTTGCCAGCTACGTCCTGAAGAAGCGTCTCTCCGGCGAGGACCGCTATCCGCTCGTGCTCATGCTGGAGCCGCTCTTCCGCTGCAGCCTGGCCTGCGCCGGCTGCGGTAAGGTGCAATATCCACCGCATATTCTGAAGCGGCAGCTCACGCCCGAGCAGTGCTTTGCCGCGGTTGAGGAGTGCGGTGCGCCCATGGTCTCCATTCCCGGAGGCGAGCCGCTGCTGCACCCGCAGATTGTTGAGATCGTCAACGGGCTTGTGGCGCGAAAGAAGTACATCTATCTTTGCACCAATGCCCTCGAACTCAAGCGGCGGCTGCCGGAGTTTACACCGTCGAAGTATCTGACGTTCTCGGTGCACCTGGATGGCCAGCGCGAACACCATGATTTCTCGGTCTGCCGCGAAGGCGGCTACGACATTGCTGTCGAAGGCATCAAGGAAGCCGTGAAGCGCGGCTTCCGCGTCACGACCAATGCCACGTTCTTCGACGGCACCGATCCGAATAGCGTCCGCGCCTTCTTTGATGAGGTGATGAGCATGGGAGTCGAGGGCATCGTGCTCTCGCCCGGCTACAGCTACGAGACAGCGCCCGACCAGAACCGCTTCCTGGGCCGCGCCCGCGTGCGCCGCCTCTTCCGCGCGATCCTGTCGAATCGCAAGAGCTCCTGGAAGTTCAATATGTCGCCGCTCTTCCTTGAGTTCCTGATGGGAAAGCGCAACTACGATTGCACGCCGTGGGGTTCGCCCGCATATAACATCTTTGGCTGGCAGCGTCCCTGCTACCTGCTGCAGGACGGCTATGCGGAGACCTTCAAGGAACTGCTCGAAACCACCAGGTGGGAAGAGTACGGCGTGGCGAGCGGTAATCCCAAGTGCGCCAACTGCATGGTCAGTTGCGGCTATGAGCCCAGCGCGGTGATCGATGGATTCGGTTCGCTCAGGGGACTGTGGGCCATGATCCGCGGCACCTTCAGCAGCTATCCCGACGAGCATGCTCTGAAATTGCTGAGCGAGCCTGCGCCTCACGGGCGCGCGCAACTGGTACAGATCGACCAGCCGGCCAATACGTTCGAGGAGACTCGCGCATGACCGCCGAAGTGCTGAAGTATACGCGCGAGCAGGTTGAATCCATGGAACTGGCTCCGGGCGCGGAGCATGAAAAGCTCGAGGGTTGGGTTCCCGCGCTGGCAAGAGAGGAAGATCTGCGCGCGGCTCTCGAAAAGGCTTTCGACTATCGCGGCGATGTGACCATCACACTCAAGAGCGGCGAGCGCATCGAGGCCTACATCTTCAACCGCCATAGCGGCGCCACGCTGGCCGATTCCCATGTGCAGTACTTCACGCCCAACGCGCCCGAAAAGCGCAGCATCAGCTATGCCGAGATCGCCCGGCTGGAGTTCACCGGCAAAGATCGCGCCGCCGGCAAGCACTGGGAAGACTGGGTGAAGGCCTACAACGAAAAGAAGGCCGCCGGCGAAAAGGATATCGCGCTGCACCCGGATACGCTGGAATAATAGGCTTCGCGGTCCACACAACTGGTTCCGTTGGTGCCACGGGTCTTGTCCGCCGCGGCGGATGAGACCCGAGAGGCCCATAATCACACGAACACACCGCCCTACTTCATGAACTTCATGATGTTCCTGTAACTGATCTGCAGGCTTTCGAGCGGCGGCCGCTCGGTCTGGTCCTGCTCCACGAACATGTAGGGAATATGATCCTCACCGGCCAGGCGCAGAATGGTGTGCCAGTCCAGCGTTCCCTCACCCACTTCAGTAAAGTGCGCGGCATTTGGCCCCGGCACCACCGAGGTCGGCACATTCGGCTTGCGATCCTTCAAATGCAGAGACTGCATCCGGTGGCCGTACCGGCGCAGCATGGCCACTGGATCATACCCTGCCTGGGCGACCCAGTAGCAGTCCATCTGCCACTGCACCAGCGCGGGATCGGTATACTTCATCAGCACGTCGAACCCGGTCACATCGCCGAATTTCTGGAACTCCATATTGTGGTTGTGGAAGCCAAAGCGCAGGCCGCGTTTCTTCGCCTCCGCGCCCCACGCGTTGTATTGTTCGGCGCCGCGCTTATAGCCGTCGGCAGAGTTGGCAATATTCCTGGGAATCGAGGAACACACAACGCACTCCACGCCCAGGTCCTTCGCGTAGTCGAAGCGGTTGGCGAATTCGTTGTAGCCGAAGTGCGCGCTTGGTACCGTCAAGCCGGCATCCAGAATGGCTGAGCGCAGGTCCTTGGCGCTCATCTTGTACTCGGCGGAAAAGGTCTCCACGTTTTGATAGCCAATCTTCCGGATTGCCCGCAGCGTGCCGGACAGATCATTTTGAATGATGCTGCGCACCGTGTAGAGCTGCACGCCTACCGGCCGCTCCGTCTTCTTCGCAAAGGCCGCCGGCCCCAACGCAAACGCGGACAGCCCATACGCCGCATCCGCCAGAAAGTCTCTCCTCGTCAACATCGCTTCGTCTCCTCCTCCGTACACCTCGATTAAACACATCCAACGCGAGTCGCAAATCTCTGAAAGCTGAGATACCGACACCTTTGTATGCGGCACTTACGGCACAGCCAAAGAGGCTTCGGAAAACTCAACGCGAGCAAGGCCTTGTAACAGGGCACAGCTTCAGCCGTGCCGCAAATGCCCCAAAATGAATGCGGGCTTTAGCCCCCGTATGATTTTTCGAGCCGACTTTGCCTTCTAATTGCATTTTTTTCCACAGCCTCTAAAGCCGAACTCTTTCAATAGCCATATGATTGCCGCAGGCTGTTCAGCCGCTTCGCAGGGCCCCAACTGCGACAGGAGGAAATCTATTATGACTGATTACGGCTGTCAATATGAAAAATCGTCACCCTTATGAAATGATAGTCGTGAGCAA
>JAJZVZ010000335.1 GCA_021846945.1 Acidobacteriota bacterium
GGATTCGCTGGGATGGGTCTATTACAAGCTGGGGCAGTACGACCTGTCAGAAGACAACCTGCGTCAGGCCGTCATGCGCGACCAGACCGATCCAACCGTGCATATGCACCTGGGCGATCTCTACGAGAAGACCGGCCGCATCCGGCTGGCGGCGGCGCAGTGGCAGCTCTCATTGACGGAGTTTGCCAAAGCGGTCCCATCTGATGTCGAGCCCGGCGATGTAGCCAAATTGCAAAAGAAGCTCGAGAGCGCCCGCGTCAAGATCGCCAAGGAAGAAAGCATTATCGGCGGACCCAAAAACGAATAGGGGCAAGAACCGGAGTTCCCTTCCGATCAGCGGAAGGCTCCGTTCACGGTATGCAAAAATGGAAACGGCGGCTCTCCTCCATGCGAAAGCCGCCGTTTCCATTTGCATCTCCGTACCTCTTGCGCAAGGCCGTCTACTTCTTGGCTCCAGCCGCCTCTCTCAGGTAGATGCTGACGTTATTCTTGTCCACCAATGAAGTGCCAGTGTCGATAAACACCGGATAGGCCGAGAATGGGTCCTGAGCGTAGTCCTTGCTGAGCTGCCGGGGCGGGTTGTGGAAGACTTCGTCCAGTTCCTTCAGACCAACTGCACCCATTGTGAACGGCTTTTGCACGATCGTCGCGTCGATCAGACCGGCATTGATATCGTCCAGCGTTCCCTGGTCGATATCCCAGGCCAGCACCTCCCGATCCGTTGCGTTCGCCCGCTTGACGATGTCAGCCACCTGCTTACCCGACGCCGAATCAAGACAAACAAACACGTCGATCTTCTTCGGACCCGTCTGGGCAACCAATTGCTCGGCCCGGTCAAACGCATTGCGCGCATCGCCCTTGGTGTCGAAGACTTCCACAATCTTCAGGTTCGGATAGCCGGAAAAGACGTCCTCAAATCCCTTCAGCCGTTCGCTCATGTTGTGCTGGCCGGCGATTGTGAAAAAGACCACGTTGCCGCGTCCGCCGGTCTTTGCCACCACGCGCCGGCCGCCTAGCCGGCCCGCCTCCAGATTGTTGGTGCCGATGAAGAAGAGCCTGCTGCTGCCCGGCGCATCCGAATCCATGGTGATCACCGGAATCCCCGCGGCAGTCGCAGCGTTAATCCCGGGCTGCACGACCGCAGGATCGGTCGCCGAGATCAGAATTCCGGCAGGCTTGGCAGCAATCGCCTTCTGCATCTCTGCCAGTTCCGCCTGCGCATCATGCGTGTCCGGTCCTGCCACCTTGGCGGTGACCCTGTACTGGTCCGCGGCCTTTTTGAATCCCGCCACCGCCGACTCCCAGTACGGAAGCGACAGATTTGATGCAACCAGGTAGTAAACTTCCTTGTTCGAGTGCCTTTGGCACCCGGATGTGAACGCCATCGCCAGCGCCAGCATGGCCAGCGCAGCCCTCTTCATCCGTTTCATGTTCACCTCCCCGTTGAGACATTCAAAATTACTCGCGCGGCGCAGGATTTCATTCCGCGTCACGTTCAAAGAGGAATTTTGGCAGGGATAGTACACCGGTTCGATGGCCGTTGTCCAAACTCCCGCGGTTCGGGACAAGCTATAACATTGTTGCGGCTGGGTTCGTTGTGATGTGAGACACATCTGAACCCTCCAGCCCATTCCGGCGCCCGGTTGCGGTATAACCAAACGTAAACGCGCGAGGATTGATTGCGCGCATACGAACTCTATGGACCAGCCCTCATCCTTTGCCGCGTTGCCATCCGGAATCGCCGTCTGCGGAGACGCACAGGGCGATCTGGCGCATCGCGTGTACACTGAGCCGGCGCATCCCTACCGTTCTGCCTTCGCGCGTGACGCCGCCCGCATCCTGCATGCACGCGCCTTTCGCCGCCTGGCCGGTAAGACCCAGGTCTTCACGCGCCTGCCCGGAACTCCGCCCGGAGACCACTTCCGCAGCCGCCTGACGCATACGCTGGAAGTGACGCAAATCTCACGCACGCTGGCCGGAGCGCTGGGCCTGAACGCGGAGCTGGCCGAGGCCCTGGCTCTGGCACACGATATCGGCCATCCTCCCTTTGGCCATGCCGGCGAAAGGGCGCTCGACCAGGCTCTCCAGACCCACGGCCTCACCTTCGACCACAATCTGCATGCGCTCCGCATCGTCACCTGGTTTGAGGAGCGTTACCCGGCCTTTCGCGGCCTGAACCTGACCCTGGCCGTGCGCGAGGGTATCGTCAAGCACTCCCGCGACTACACCGCGGACGGGCACCCGGAGTTAGCCGAGTTCTTGCTTGGCCAGTTCCCACCGCTTGAGGCGCAGTTGATCGACCTCACCGATGAAATCGCCTACATGACTGCCGATGTCGAAGACGGACTGGACGTTGGAATCCTGGCCCTCGATCAGGTGCGCGAATCCGTGCCTCTCTTCCGCGGCTTTTACGACGAGGTTCTGCAAAGCTATCCGGCGGCGTTGCCGAGGCTGGCAGTGAATGAAGCACTCAAGCGCGTTCTGAATGCTCTGGTGACCGATCTGCTGCATGAAGTGCGGCGCCGCGTGGTCGCGCTCGGCGCCGTCACCCTGGAGGAGATCCGTCGCGCCCCGGAACGGCTGGCCGCGCTCAGTCCGCCAATGGAGGCGGAACGCACCGCCCAAAAGCGGTTTCTCTACGAGCATCTCTACAACTCACCGGGCATGGAGGAAGCCCACCGGCATGCGGCCGCGGTTGTTCGCGAACTTTTTGAGG
>JAJZVZ010000108.1 GCA_021846945.1 Acidobacteriota bacterium
CGGGACATATACGCTCTTCGTCGACATCGCCAACCCGGACCAGTGGGAATTCATCGTCAGTAAAGCGACGGGCGAGTGGGGCCTGGGCTATGACAATACAAAGGACCTGGGCCGGACCAAAATGACGATGAGCAAGCCATCTCACATGGTTGAAGGCCTGACCTACACACTTACCCACGACGGCGGCAACAAAGGCACGCTCACTCTGACATGGGAGAACAAGCGCGCATCGGTTCCCTTCACCGTGCACTGAGCGGCGGCGCGCAGCCAGACAAACAGATGCGGCGAAAGGGCACGATGCAGCCACGCCCGGCTCTATGCAGAGCGAAGGCAGAGTCCTTTCCTGCATTTCTGCGCTTTTGAATGCTTCACTCCGCAGGCCCTATGATGGACGGTTGCATCGCGCGCATCTTTGCCTTGCGGACCAAACCCATGAAGATACCATTCGCTGCCTGCGCTCTTGCCGCTCTGTCTTGTCTCACCCCGCTGTTGCCCGCGCAGCAGACCCCTGAGTCTTTCACAATCGACGCCACCACGCCTGCGCCGCCGGCTGAAACCGGATTCCTGCACCTTGGCGGCGTTTCGCCATCGCAGGGTCCGCTCGCCGTCAACAGCCGGTATCTCACCCTCGACGGCAAGCCTTTGCTGCCCGTTATGGGGGAGTTCCAGTTCTCGCGCTTCCCTGAAAAGTACTGGCAGGAAGAATTGCTCAAAATGAAGGCCGGCGGCGTCTCCATCGTCGCCGCCTACGTTTTCTGGATTCACCACGAAGAAATCGAGGACCAGTTCGACTGGGCCGGCCGCCGGGACCTGCGCCATTTTGTGGAGCTATGCGCGCAAAACGGGCTCTACGTTTATCTGCGCATCGGCCCCTGGGATCACGGCGAGGCACGCAACGGCGGCTTTCCCGATTGGCTGGTGAAGAAGAATATCCCCTTGCGCCGCAACGATCCGGAATATCTGAAGTACGTAGCCCGCTACTACGATCAGATCGGCGGCCAGATTCACGGCCTGCTCTGGCAGAATGGCGGGCCGATCATCGGTGTGCAGCTCGAGAATGAATACGGCGCCACGGGGCCCGGCGCGGGTTCCGAGCACATCGCGGAACTGCGGCGGCTGGCCCTGGCCGCGGGCATCGATCCGCCGCTCTTCTCCGTCACCGGCTGGCCCACGCGTAACTTTCCGCCGCACGAGTTTATCCCCTTCTTCGGCGGATACCCTGACACCTTCTGGCAGAGTTCAATTACAACCGAGCCGCCCAATCAGGTCTATCTCTTCGCCACCGACCGCGCGGTTGGCGATATGGGAGCCATGACTGCCGGTAAGCAGGCCGGCGCCTTCGACCTTCGCCACTACCCCTACTTCACAACCGAGCAGGGCGGCGGCATGGAAACCTCGTATCATCGCCGTCCGCTCATCCAGCCCGACGACATCGCCGCGCTCACACTCACCGGGCTTGGCTCGGGCATCAACCTCTACGGCTATTACATCTTTCAGGGCGGCGCCAATCCCGCCGGCAAGCTCACCACGCTTCAGGAATCCACCACAACGGGCTACCCCAACGACCTGCCCGTCATCTCTTATGACTTCCAGGCGCCGCTCGGCGAATACGGGCAGGAGCGCGAGTCATTTCGCAAGATCAAGAGCCTGCACCTGTTCCTTCAATCTTTCGGCCCGGAGCTGGCCCGGATGGCTCCCTACGCTCCCAGCCGCAGACCAAAAGATGCGGCAGACCTGAGCATGGCTCGCATGATGCTGCGCGCCAACGGAGACAGCGGCTTCCTCTTCGTGAACAACTACGTGCGCGCATACTCGATGCCAGAGCGCCATGGATTCCAGGTGCACGTCAAGCTATCCTCCGGAACCATCGCGCTGCCACGCAAGCCCATCGACCTCCCCGCCAGCAGCTACTTCATCTGGCCCGTAAATCTCAACCTGGGCGCGGGTACACTGCGTTACAGCACGGCACAATTGCTCTCGCGGCTGGACAGTGCCGGCGAGCACACTTATTTCTTCTTCGCCGTTCCAGGCCTGCGCACAGAGTTCGCCTTCGACGCTGCCAGTGTCGCATCCGTCCGCGCCACCAGCGGAAGGGTCACACACGCAAACGGCAGCATTCTCGTCGCAAACCCCGCACCCGGCAAAGATACCTTGCTGCGAGTGCGCGGCCGTAATGGCCGCAGCGCGCGTATCGTGCTGCTGACCGAACCTGAGGCGGAGAATTTCTGGCGCGTCCCGGTGGGCGGCAAAGATACCGCGCTGCTTTCTCCGGCACAGGTATTTGCGGCGGGCGACGGCGTACATCTGCGCTCATTCGACCCCTCGCACATCACAGCATCCATCTTTGCGCCCGGCGGCAAGGATGCAACGCGCTCGCTCTGGCGACAACGCGATTGGAAGATCGCTCGGCGCAAGATCGATTTCCAGTGGGTCACGATTCGCCAGGCTGCAGCCCGTCCCGCCCTGCGCATGGGTACGGTGAAGGGACGCAGCCACCCCATGCCCATCGCTCCTGACAACGCGGACTTTGCCAAAGCCGCGGCATGGTCGCTCACGGTTCCGGCGCAGCCTATGACCGGCCTCAGCGACATCTTCGTGCGCCTCCATTACGCCGGGGACGTGGCCCGTCTCTCCGAGAACGGCCGTCTGCTCGACGATGACTTCTACAATGGCCGCACCTGGGAAATCGGGCTCAAGCGCTTCCTGCCGCAAGCCTTCGGCAAGAAGCTGGAGGTGGAGGTGCTTCCTCTGCCGGGCAACGCGCTCATTTACCTGGACCCGACGGCGCGGGCGCAGTTGAATCCGCAGGGACAGACGGCCAAAGTCATGAGCGTGGAAGTGCTTCCTCAGTACGAAGTTGTGCTGCGCCCGTCCGCGCCGAGATAGGACTCAGAAACGCGCCGATTACTGCGATTTACCGCATCTCCGCTACAATGGAGAGTAAGTGAACTCTTGCCGAAGAGGTAAAGTGCCTTGCCGTTGTATGCGTATCGCTGTACCAAATGCGGTCATCGTTTTGAAAAGATCCAGAGTTTTAGCGCCGAGCCGGTGAAAGAGTGCCCGCAGTGCGGAGGCAAAGTGGAGCGCCCGCTGACGGCGCCCGGCCTGCAATTCAAAGGCTCCGGATGGTATGTCAATGACTACGCGCCCAAGAGCAGCGCGCCCGCCGGCGAATCCGCCCCCGCCGCAGCCAAGCCTGCTTCTGATGCAAAAGCCTCCGCGGCTTCTTCCGCACCCGCTGCCTCGCCGGCATCCGGATCTGCCTCGTAGGGCTGCGCCGTCTCCGTTCAAGCGACCCGTAAGCGCTGGCCTTCAGCTTGGGAACTGCCTGCAAAAGGCCTGCCGGAATTAAGCTTCGCCAGTACACTTTTATTATTGCGTCCTGATGATTCCGTGGTCTCCCGGGCCTCATCCGCGCCTGCGGACGAGATCCGGGGCTCCCAGGATCAAAGGTTCGATTACAGAATCGCGTGTTATAGCACCAGTACCTCACAGTCATGCCCCTGCTCGACCCCATCCCGTCGCCGGTCCCGCACGCCGATTGCGCTGCGCTTGAGTGGGAGCCGTTACTGGCCCTGGTAGCCGGATTCGCAGCCTCGCCGGCTGGCCGCGAAGCGATTCTCGCTCTTCACCCCTCCACCGATGAGGAATGGATCAGCCGCCAGCACCAGCTCACCGCCGAGGTGCGGCTGCTCCTTGAAGAGCAGGTCTCCGTTCCGCTGGGCGGCCTCTTCGATCCCACGCAGTTGGCCGCCAAAGCGCGAATTCCCGATGCAGCCCTGGAAGCGGCTGAGTTACAGGCCGTTGCGCGGCTGGCCAACGACGTTGCCGCCTGGCAGGCGCTACTGCGCGAGCCGCCGGCCCGGCTGGCCGGCAGGCTGCCGGGGCTCACCGCGCTCTCCGCCGCGCTCACCGCCAACCTGCGTCCTCTGGCCGAGTCCATCGAGCGCAAGATTCTGCCTGATGGCTCGCTCGCCGACGATGCCTCACCCGAACTGAACCGCATCCGCCGCGAGCAGGAGCGGCAGCAGCGGCTCATTGAGGAGTCTCTGCGCGCGGCCCTGCGCAAGCTCTCCGGCGAAGGCGCCACGCAGGATGACCTCATCACTATTCGCGGCGAGCGATTCGTCATTCCGGTCCGCAGCGAGTTGAAGCGACGCGTCTCCGGCGTGATTCATGGCGCCAGTTCCTCCGGGCAAACGGTCTACGTTGAGCCGCTCGAAACCATCGAGCAGAATAACGAGCTGGTGCGCCTGATTGAAGAGGAACAGGCCGAAATCCATCGTATCTTCGTAGCGCTCACCCGCCAGGTAGCCGGCTACGCGCAAGGCCTTGTGGAAGGCGCGCGCGTACTGGCCGCCGTCGACAGCCTGCTGGCCCGCGCCCGCTTTGCCCGCGACTACGACTGCGTGGGGCCAGCCTTCGGACAGGAGCAACTGCGCATCGAGCAGGCCCGCCACCCGCTGCTCGAAAAGCATCTGCGCTCCGCCGGAGCACGTCCCAACACCAGGGTCGTGCCGCTCACGCTGGAACTGACCTCCCAGACACGGCAGCTCATCGTCAGCGGCCCGAACACCGGCGGCAAAACCGTCGCGCTGAAAACCACCGCACTGCTGGCGATGATGGCGCAGGCCGGCTTGCCCGTGTCCGCCGCCGCGGCCAATTTCCCGGTCTTCACGGCCTTCCTGGCCGACATTGGCGACGCCCAATCCATCGAAGCCGAGCTTTCCACCTTTTCCGCGCACATCACCAATCTCGAACGGCTGTCGCGCCTGGCCGATGCACATTCGCTGGTGCTGCTCGACGAGCTTGGCTCGGCTACCGATCCCGAAGAGGGCTCGGCGTTGGCCGTGGCCGTTGCAAACTACTTTCTCGCCCGCGGCGCATGGTCGCTCATCTCCACGCACCACACCTCGCTCAAGGTTTACGCAGCCAACACGCCCGGCGTGCTTAACGCGGCAGCGGGCGTCGACGAAGTCACGCTGGTTCCCAATTATCAACTGCGCATGGGCGTGCCCGGCGCTTCAGCCGGCATCCTCACCGCCGAGCGGCTGGGCCTGAACGCCTCCATCATCGCCGGCGCGCGGGAGCGCCTCGGCTCGCAACAGGCCGACATCGCCCGCTTCCTCGACCGGCTGCATAAAGAGCTGGCGCAACTCGAAGACGAGCGCAAGGCGGCACGCCAGCAACAGTACGCGCTCAACCTGGAGCGGGCGCGGCTCGCGCGCGAGGGTGACACGGAGATGCGCAACCGCACCCGCGATCTTGAGGCCAAGCTGGCGTCGTTGCTCAAGGACTTCGAGTTCCAGATGCGCGAAAATGTCCGCGCCATCGAAGACCGCGCGGCTCAGCAGAAGTTGTCGAAAGAAGCCGAGCGCCGCATCCAGCGCCTGCGCCGCGAGTTTCAGGAAAGCTTCAACCAGGCCGTCGTCGCGCACCGTACCGGCGCCGATCAGGGCGACGCCAACGCGCAGCCACATATCCTGCGTCACATCGCCCCCGGCGACCGAGTACTCCTTAAATCCATGAACCGGATCGCCGTGGTGCAGCGCGAGGTGGAAAAGGACATCTTCGAAGTCGCGCTCGGGCCCATCAAGATGCGCGTGAGACGTGACGAATGCTCCGCGCCTTCATCCGCCGGAGCAGATTCCGGACGCGAAAGACACGACCCGCTCGCCGCAGCGCGCCGCCAAAAGGGCGTGCACGTCTCCGTCACCAGCGCCGGAACAGACGACATGCGCACGGAGATCAACCTCATCGGCCGCACAGTCGATGAAGCCACCGAGGAACTGGAAAAGTATCTTGACCGCGCCTTTCTCGCCGGCCTTCCGCGCGTGCGCGTCATCCACGGCCACGGAGCCGGCATCCTCCGCCGCGGCGTCCGCGAATTCCTCAAGAAGCACCCTCACGTCGCGGGCATTGAAGAAGCTCCGCAAAACGAAGGCGGCCAGGGAGCGACCCTTGTGGAGTTGCGCCAATGACGCCTGACCGCTTTGCTTCTGTCCCCCATGGGGGCCAGAAGCAAAACAACCCCAACCCAACAACCTTCCTGAGTAAGACGGAAGATCGAAAATGCGAAAAACTCTGGACACTACCCCGTCATCAGGCACGCGTGGTGAAGATCGACAAGGTACAGGAGAAGAGCTACGAGTAGCATTACGGAGCGGAACCCGTTCACCTTCCCAAGCGCGCCGAGAAGCTCTGGTTGGTGGTCATTGCCGGCTTCGGTGACCAGCCCATCCTGCTGCTCACCAACCTCAAACTGCGAGCGTGGCACTCGGAAAGAATCGCCCCGGACACGCAGCTTGCACTCGTTCTCGTCTGGTCGGATTAAGAAATTCCGGGGAAAGTCCTGATCAATTGCTGGTTGACATGGCAGGCACAAGAAACTTCTGCGGCTTCACCGGCGCAAGATCAATTACTCTATCCGGCAGGAATTGCGGCTGGTCTCACTCATCTTTCACAAACTTCACCGCTCCTGCCACGACAGCGCCATTCGCACGATTCGTTAGTTCCACATATGTCGGGTCATGGATAACTCCTATCATCCGCCACTCTCCTTGATCCTGAGTCTGATCTACTGGAAAGGATAGAGATCCACCTTTGAAATGAACTGTGTAGGCAGCGTCCGTAGCCTGTTTAATTCCCGATTCCTCAATAGATCCGTACCAAACCGAAATCTTATAGTCTCCGATCAACGGCGTGTCCGACCTCCAGATGGCAGAGGCGTCGGCTGGTCCAGACGGAGCCCAATAGGCAAATTTCCTGAAGTTATTTGACGCATGATCCAACGACCATGCTCGTCCGCTAAGTTGGAAATGCGGACCTCCTGGCGGGCTTATCATGAGACTGGGCAGTGACAGCGTCTTCAGAGCCCCGGAGTCACGCTGCTCAAGCACTGCGAGCGCCGGATTGTTCTTCCAGTCGGCGTAGGACCGCGCCTGTTCAATCATCTTCTGGATGTGCTTATCGAGCACGGCTTTCAATTCAGAAGCCTTTTGAGGTATCTGCGCGCAGACACTATGCAACTCCTGCGAATCCGTAGCTTCGTCGAAACATTGGATTGTCCCTGTGGGCATCGTCTCGATCACTTTGTACCGGTTGTCTCGAACCGAATACTGCGGCTTAAGATTCGTCTCCTCGGCAAATAAATATTGATGAGGCGCCTTGATCGATCCGCCCTCAATCACTGGCTTGAGGCTTACGCCATCGGCTTGCGCCGGTATTGGAAGATTCTCAAGGCTCATAATTGTAGGCAAGATATCGTAGTTGCTCACCAGGTCATCCACTCTCTTCCCGGAAGGTATGCCCGGCCCCACGATCATCAAGGGAACATGGAGATCGGCATTGTAAAGTGAGCGATGATCAGCAGTATTGAAATCTTCAGGGTGAGAGTACAGAAGTTGACCGTGATCCGAAGTGAGGATGATGATGGTGTTCTTGTCTAATCCCAGAGCACGGATAGTGGTCAGAAGCTGCCCTATGTAATGATCGACATACAGGATCTTGCCCGCATAGAGCTCCTGCATCCTTCGAATCGCATCCATATTGTGCAGCTTGGCAGATTGGTGCAGTTGTGCGTTGTCAGGGAAATTTGGATCGGCCTCGAGTTCTTTGAAGCGGTCATACTCGGACGGTTCGTTGAAGGGCGCGTGAGGCTCCATGTAATGGATCCAGAAAAAGAACCGCTGGTCATGGTGCTCTTTGAGCCATTGCACAGCCCAAGCTGTAGTGTGCGGTGCAGTCAGATAGAAGCTACTCGAGCCGGGATGGCCGGCAACGGGTAGCTGGTAGCCAGGAAAGAATTTGAAGGAATCCCAGCCACGATGAACAATGTCCCAGATCGACCAGCAGTTCGAATTGTCGGCCGCTGTGATCATTCCATGTGTCTTCAGCATTTCAGGAAGAATAGGTTTGTTTGGAGATAGCAAGAGGTTTGTAGGAACGGCCGGAACTTTTCCATCTGTTAATGGCTGGCTGATCGATGGTCCACAGCCTTCGTACGGAGGCAAGGTCATCCCATGGACCGTAGGAAATAGTCCAGTAAAAATAATTCCAAAAGAGGGCGTTGTCCAGGGCGCGCCGGCATACATTCGCGTGAAGACCGTACCCTCGCTGGCCAGTTGGTCAATATTGGGCGTGTCGGCAAACGAGTAACCGTAGGTGTGCATGTAATCGGCCCCCATCTGATCCGGCGTAATCAGAATGACATTGTATGGAGGCGGTTGCTGCGCGCCAAGATCCGAAGCCGTCAGAATGGCGATTACACTAAGTGCAAGTTGGATTAATTTTAGCGAGCTATGCAAAGGAATTGCCCTCATAATAAGTTCTCCCCGCCTGCCGTTATCATCTCTTAATAATCTTCCGCCTAAGCTGTGACTCTTCTGTGGTGCGAAAAATAAAAAATAGTGAGCCATCCTTCTTCATCAAATCTTAGACGCTACCCTCCATAGAGCGCAGAAGAAGTCGGACTCCGCTCCTGAAGGAAATGGTGGCCTTGCCATGATGTCTTCCACTTCTGACCGCAACCGCAGGATCGCGCATGGCTTGATCGGCCTCGCGGTTCGGCGCAGCTAGTCTTCCCAGCAATTCGTGGATGCTTCCCAGCTGCACCCAGGTGGACCTTTGCGCGCAACTTCCAATTGCGGGTTGAAGTTCGGGTTGGGAGTCGGCATTACGGCATTGACGCTCCCGCGCCAACTGTGCAGTTTGGCGCGCAAGTCAACCGCCTTTGACCCAAAGCTTGACGCAAAATCGTACTGCTCCCCGGGATCAAGCGCAAGGTTGTAGAGTTCCACATGGTTATCCTCGAAGAACTCTATCAATTTCCAATCTCCTTCCCGAACGGCTCCGCTTGGCGTGCCGCCTTGATCGCTGTAGTGCGGGTAGTGCCAGTACAGTGCATCGCGGCCAAGCGTCGTTCCACCTTGCAGGAGACTTGTAAAGTCGAGGCCGTCGCATGGGCTGGGAACCTGTTCGATCCCGGCCATGGACAGCAGCGTCGGCATAAAGTCCATGCCCGTCACCGGCACATCGCACACACTGGCAGGCTTAGTTACGCCCGGCCAGTGCACAATCAGCGGTTCACGGATTCCTCCCTCGTAAAGGAAACCCTTGCCGGCTCGCAGTCCACTGTTATCGGCAATGCGGTGTAGACGGCGGCCTTGAAATCCGACTCCGCCATTGTCCGAAGTAAGCAGGATAATGGTATCGTCTGCGATTCCCGCTCTCTTCAACACCGTGCGCAAGCTGCCCAGCGCGATATCGGTGCTTTCGATCATCGCCGCATAGACTGGATCAGGCTCGCTCTTTCCGCCATTCTTGCGGCGATACTTTTCAATCATCGCCAGCTTGGCTTGCAAGGGAAGATGGACAGAATACTCGGCCATGTAGAGGAAGAACGGACCCTTTCCAGCCGATTCGCGGACAAACGCATCCATCTTCGTCGTCAACACATCGGTGAGATAATCCTTCGCCGTGTAGCCGGTCAGGTTGTGGAAGTGGAACGGGCCGAAGTAAGACGGGGGATGGCCGTGATTGTCACCGGCGATGTTCACATCGAAACCGAAGTTTTCCGGCAGGTAGCCATCGCCGCCGAGGTGCCATTTGCCCATAGCGGCTGTGCGGTAGCCCGCGCTCTTCAAAATCGATGCAATGGTGGGAATGCCCAATGGGAGATGCAGCGGCGTTGGCGCCTCCAGTAGCCGCTTATACGGATAGAGCGTTCCGGGAATCCACTGCGTAAGATGCAGCCGGGCCGGTGCCTTCCCCGTCAGAATTGCAGCGCGGCTAGGCGAACAGACAGGCGCGCCGGCATACGCGTTTGTGAACCGCATGCTCTCTCGTGCAAACTGATCGATGTTCGGCGTCTCGTGGAATGTGTCACCGTAACAACCTAGGTCGCCCCAACCCATGTCATCAATAAGGAAAACAACGATATTCGGGCGCTTCGACGGGATTGCGGCAGCGCGCAATGCGCCGGGAGCCATGGCAAGGCCCGCCATTCCCATCAACTGACCACAGAATTGCCTGCGAGTATGCATCGCTGAAAAGCCCCTTTACCTCTGGACGCCGGCAGTTTAGAGAGGTGCCGCTATGTGAGGACTGGCTTATAACCGTGAATCCCTCGGCCTTCCCTTAACTGCCGCGCGTTGTAGATACTCCAGTCGAATAAGCGTGTCTTGTTACCAGTAGATCTTGAGCGCGAATTGCACTTCACGCGGGTCATCCGGTGAATCGACAGTTGAGGAGATTTGCCCGAAGTTCGTGGTGTTTGAGAAATTCAAAAGTGAAGGATTGGCAAAGTTCGGGGTATTTGTTATGTTGAAAAACTCTGCTCGAAACTCGGAATAAACGCCTTCGGTAATTCCGATTTGCTTAAAGAACGATAAATCAAGGCTGTGAAAAGGGGGACCGCTCACTTGCGTAGGCCTGCCGCCGAGCGGAGAATAATCTCCCTGCCCGACTGTCGCCACGACAGCAGGATTAGCGAACGCAGCAGCATTGACAAAATGTGCCACGCTACTGTTTGCATAGGGGCTTTTGCCTGGAGCAAACAAGGCGTTGCAGCCCATGCCTGCCGCAGTAGTAATGGAACAGGGAACGGTAAACGGCTGACCATCCTGTACCGTACCGATGAAGTTTGTACTCCATCCACCGAGAGTAATCTGCTCAATTCCATGCGCATGGGATGCAAATGTCCGGCCAGCGCCAAAGGGAAAATCATATGTTCCGCTGATGTGGAAGATACGGTGAACGTTGAAATCTGCGAGCTCCTTATCAGCCTGAATGCCAAAATTAGGCAGAAACGGCGCGCGATAGCCGCCCGTCGTACCCTCCAATGGATCACGCGCATCTGTTAACGTCTTCTGCCAGGCAATATCGGTCAGCAGCGTCAGTCCATGAGCCGGCTGCTGCTGCAAAGTCATTTGCCCTGCGTTAAAGCTACTGCTTGCTCCAGTGAGCGTCAGGTTGTTACCGGAGAGTGCGGTGGTTCTATAAGGCACGTAATGCGCTGCTGTGGCTGTCGGTGGAAGGAGTTCACCTACGGAGTTCAGATCCAGAACCGTTTCAATATGTCTACCTACATCCCCAACATAGGCTGCAGTAAGCGCCATGGATGGTCTAATCTGATATTCCACGGAAAGATTGTAGCCCTCAACGTAGGTCGTCTTCTCATTCCTCTGGAAGCCTTTCAGATTGATTCCAGTGGCGTTAACCGCCGAAGGGCTCAGCGCGAGATTGACGAACGTGTTCTCCAAAAGGCCCAGTGAATTGTCCGGGGATAGTGGCGTTGCTGCATTCGTCGCAGTGCGAGTGACGTCATATTCAATGGGGAAATTCTCCGTTATCAGTGGGCCGCCACCGATATCTTCAATTCCACCAAAGAAAATTCCGAAGCCGCCTCGAACCACAAGCCTGGGGATCATTTGGTAAGCGAAGCCTACACGCGGTGCGAAATTCAGATGTTGTATATGCACCAGCGAACCCTGGCTCACTTGTTGCGTGGCGATCCCTTCTGCCGACAGGGCATTTGTAAAACTAGCAGGTAATTCACTGTAGACACGTGAAGTCGCCAGGAATGTACCGCCAACGCGACCTGGACCCGGAGCAAAGTTTGCGATATTTCCGTGTTGTTCGTGCATGAAGTCATAAAGGTCATAGCGCAAGCCAAGATTCAGTGTGAGTTTCGGCGTGACCCTCCAGTCGTCCTGACCATATGCCCCGAAGTATTTGTGCGTAAGCGCGTGTTCTGTAAATGTTGACATTGATACAGCATTGGCACCTGCGAGATTCGATGTCGATGTAGGATTGAGCAGCATTTGCGCAATGGCAGTCGTATCGTCCGTCTGCCCATAAACGGAAGTATATTCTCCGCTGAAGTTGAAAGACCCGCGCGATTGGGGAGGCTGGGTGTAGGGAAAGTAAATGAATTGTTGCTCAATTCCGACCTTGATAGTATGCCCACCTTTCACGATCGTGAGGTCATCATTGAGCTGTGGCGTAGTTCCATATTTGTTGGCCGGCATGTAATTGAATGAACCAAACGATGTGAGCGAACCAACATAGAACTCAGGCAGTCCTCCATTTGTTGGATATTGAGGAACGCCTTGAATTCCGAATTTCCCGGGAATTCCCAGCGTGTTGCCATTGGGTTGGAGCCATAGTACATGTTCTCTGTTCAAGCCAAGCCGGAGATCGTTGACTAGCCTTGAATTAAAGGTGTGAGTCTCTCCGATGGAGACATTCTGTGCCCTGTCGTAGTAGTTGCTGAGCGAAGAGGAATTGCCGCCATCTGCGTACCCCTGTTGGTAGTCAGTGTAAATTCCAGGATGATTCTGGGTATGCCCGTTGTAACTGTATCGGACAAATAGATAGTCCTTTTTGCTGATTACCTGATCGATACGAATGTCGAAGTTATTGAACGTATCCGTGTTCGTTGGAGCAATCACATAGTTAGCTTCCAAGGTGTTGAAGGTTGGCTGTGGAAGCAGATTGAGCAGGGCTTCTGCATGGGGGTCGATACGGCCTGCAGGAATAATATTTCCAGAAAAGGGTGTGCGAATGTAGCTGGATCCGTACGGCTTCGTCGTCGCAGGATCGAGGATCGTGCCTAGCGGATAGACATTGCCGGCGGCATCTGGATTGTTGTTGCCATGTTGAAGGCTAATGAGGTCACTGAAGTCAGTATAGCCGCTGTTGCGCTCCTGCATCGTAGGCACGGTTCCGGTAAGAGTATTTCCCTGGCTGATGCGAGTGCCTTCGTAATCGCCAAAGAAAAATGTCCTGTTTCTGCCGTTATAAAGACGAGGAAAGAGCACCGGCCCACCCAGGGTAAAGCCGAACTGATTGCGCCGGTAGGGCGGCCGCGACTTTCCGGCGTGGTTGAGGAAATAGTCGTTTGCATCCAAGACATCGTTGCGCAGGAACTCCCATGCATCACCGTGCAGCTGATTGGTTCCCGATTTCACCGTAGCGTTTAGTACAGCGCCAGCCGCTCTTCCGAACTCGGCATCGTAATTGTTCGTCTGAATTTTGAAGTCCGCTAAGCCATCTACAGGTGTTTGAATTACGTAGTCCTTGCCGTTCTGTACAGAGACGATGGATGAGTTGTTGTCGATCTCATCCAGGAGATAGTCGTTCTGGGTTGCGCGAACGCCGTTGGCCACAAAGCGGCCATTTCCGTTCTCGCCCCGCGAGCCTCTCTGGGCAAAAGTCACACCTGTTGCAGTCTGTGCGAGGAAGTAGTAGTTTCGGCCATTGAGCGGTAGGTCATTGATTTGCTGGGTGCCTACGACCTGGCCGACAGAGGCGTTTTCAGTTTGCAGGAGTGGCGCCTGTTCAGCCGATACTTCGACAGATTCTTGTGTGGATCCTGGCTGTAACGTTACAGGAATCGAGAGTTGCTGTTGCACATCGACGCGAATATGGGGTTGAATCTGACGCCGAAAGCCCTGCATCTCAACCGTGATCGTATACACGCCAATCCGAACTGGGGAAAAGCTGAATTCGCCCTGCCGATCGGTATGCATCGAGCGCGTTACCCCCGTATTTTCATTGCGTAGAGTGACCAGCGCATCAGGAATAACCGCCCCGGTTGAATCCTGGACTTGCCCCTGGATTGAACCAGTATCCACCTGCGCATACACGAATGCCCTGCATCCGATAAGAATCGCCAAAAGAGTTAAACCGAAAAGGAAGATTTCTGTTACAGTTCGCTGGCCCGCTCTGTAGCTTGCGGTGCAGAAAGAGGTACGTTGCGGCCTTGTCAGACCCTTCGCATGTGTTTTTGGGGCCCCCATTTGAATCGCTTTCATTTTTGCCTCCTTTTCAATCCTCAAAATTGCTCACATCTCTAGCGCCTGCCTTCCGTAGGCATCGCCGCCCGGTTTCTCTCTTTTAGCTCCGCCGAAGCATCACAATTGAGAGAACAACGACAGGCTGGTTATGCGGATTTTTCGCACGGGCCAATACATGGGCATTTTGTGGCTGGCCAACCCCGCCAAATCTGGGCTGAATACTCTGCCGCGGTTGCACGCATTGTCAAGTTATGGCCGGCGAATAACTGTTTTATTGCTTTGGAATTATATAAAGCGCTTTATTTCATATAGATATGATGATATCCCGCCTGTTTTTTTGCGTGTATGTTACGCGATGTTATCTGGGATTCTTACGGTGAGGTGCCCGCTCCGTTCATCTTTTATCAGCGATTGACAGGGTGTCTTTGGTCGTTTATCGTCGGTTGCTGAAGTGAAGTGCAGGTTCCCTTGCGCGCTTGAAGACATCAAGCCTTCGTGCTACGTCAACCGTGCGGGGGGCTGGTAAGGTGAGCGTGGAGCGGACTTCGAGACAATCCGGAGACGGACAAGGCTGGCAGAGCGCAGCTCTTGCTTCTTCCGCTCAGGACTCCGGTCCAGAACCCTCCGCCTCTGGTGCAAGGGCGTCACTGTACCCATCCCCTGAGCTTTTCAAGAACCGTATCCAGGACCATCTCGAATATATCTGCAGGAGCCGCTTCTTTGAGTCCAGTAAGCGCTGTCAGCAATTCCTCCGCTATATAGTCAAAGAAACGATCGAAGGGCGCGGTGACTCCATCAAGGAGCGAAATATTGCCCACGAAGTGTTCGGAAAGGGGCTTGATTTCGAACCAGGGGAAGATTCCCTCGTGCGCGTCAAGGCGCGCGAACTGCGCAAGCGGCTTTCAGAGTTCTACGAGGCTACGCCCCCCAAAGATCTCTATATTGAGCTCCCGCTCGGAGGTTATGTTCCTCGGATCTACGACCCTTCCCGTCCGGCGACTCCAGTCCATCCACAACCGGAAAGTGCACGCGAAGCACCGCCATCATTCGCGCGCCGCAAGTTGCTTTGGATGCTTGGCGGGTGTGTAGGCTTGCTGGGGGCTGCATCTGCTTGGGATCTGTTAGAACATCGTCGTTCGCCGCTGGACCGCCTTTGGCAACCAGTCTTTGCCACAAAGACGCCTCTTGTAATCTTTATGCCGATCTTGGCAGACAGGGTGAACGGCAAGCTTTCGGACAGAGTTGGTATCGGTCCCACTGCGGCCTTACGCCAGGCTGCGGACTTCCTTGATGTGCACAAATATCCCTACCACTTGCGTTTTGGCGCCAACCTGACCTTTGCTCAACTACGTGAGCAACCCAGTCTGCTACTTGGTGGATTCTCGTCCATCTGGGCCCAGCTCATGACCCGCAATCTGCGCTTCTCGCTATCTGGGAATGAAGAGTTCAGCAATCAGGCGATTATCGATACGCAAACAAAGCAGACTTGGCGTCCAATCAATCCCACAATGGAAGGATACGCCGATGAGGACTACGGCATTCTTTGCAGGCTTTTTGACAAGGATAGTGGACAAATCGCGATGATTGCCGCTGGGATTACGACCTTCGGCACGGAAGGGGCTGCTTCTGTCTTCTTCAATCCAGTTTCGTTTGGCGAACTCGTCAAACAAGCACCGCAGGGTTGGGAAAATAAGAACTTTGAGGCCGTAATTCGCGTTTCGGTGATCGAAACAACACCATCCTTCCCTCAATTGGTTGCATCGTACTTCTGGTAAACCCCTCATGTGATCTAAGTATGATG
>JAJZVZ010000109.1 GCA_021846945.1 Acidobacteriota bacterium
AAGAGAAGCTTTTGGATAAGCGCCGCCGTCTCGTTGGCGGTTTCAGCCGCGCTGGCTGGTTGCGGAGCCACGACCTATTTTGCCGGCCGGCCGCTTCCGCCGAGCGGAGTACTCAACCGGGTTTTGATTGCCGTCCAGAACCCCGGCATCCTCTCCAAAGGCGAACTGGAGATTGTGGATGCCTATTATGACATTCGCAGCGGATACAACACCTTGCCGCCGACCTTTGAGTTGTCGGGATTTGGCGGCGCGGAGCCCGTTACGATTCAGAACATGCCCGAAGAGCAATTGGGAGCCGTCTATTCCGCCGGGGATGGCAGCTTTACGCTGGCCAATTATTCCACGGAGAAAACCACGGGCACCGTCGCGCACCTGAACGGCCCCTCGTCGAGCATCTTCATCACGCGCAATGGGAACTACGTCTTCGCAGCCAGTCAGGAAGCCAATGTGCTTACGGTGGTGGATCAGACGACCGGCGCCTCGTATGGGCTGAGCCTTCCCGGCGTATACCGCGTCAGCGTCAATCCGGGCGGCTCCGTGGCGATGGCATTTGTGCAGAACTCGAATTATGCGTACTATGCGCGCAAACTGTCGGCTGCGGAGAGCTTTTCCTATTCCGGAGGACCGGGAACCTGGCCCAAGGCGGCCATGGACTGCGAGCCGCAGAACGCTCCTGCCTGGTGTGTCTACCAGGTCCAGAGCCCTGACAACACCGACTCGACCGGCCACTACTATGGAGCGCCGCTTGTCTTTGACCGCCCCGTCAAAGCTATCTTTTCGGCCGATGGGAGCACCGCATACGTTCTGAGTTGTGGCGCCGAATGCGGCGGCACCAAGTCGTCCGTTTCCGTACTTCCGGTTGGTCCAATGATCTTCATGGTTGGTCAGCAATCCGGTCTGCTTCCGTGCAATGCCGCGCCATGTGCGAATCTGCATACTACGCCCATGGTCACAGTGCCCGTGGTTGCCGCCAGCAATGCTCTTATTTATTCCCACACCATGTATGTCGTGGGCCAGCGGCTGATGCCGGATGGATACTTCGGCGGCTATCTTACGTTGCTGGATCTGACCAACAATACCGTAATGCCATCTACAAGTTCATCGCCTAACCCAGTCTCGATCAGCGATGGCCTTCCCGGCGGTCCAAGCCGCATGCTTCAGGCAGATGACAACACTCTGTGGATTGGCATGACGAAGTGCAACCAGGGTGAGCGCTACATCCACAAGCAGCCCTTCGGCTGCCTGACGATGTTCAATACATCGACCAATCAGGTAGTCATGCTGGAGCCGTATATCGGCGACCTTACCGGAATCGCCTCCATCACGAATTTTCACAAGATATACGTGGCCCAAGGGGGCCAGGTGTATATCTACTCGACGACCGACGGCACCATGTACGATAACCAGTACGTGACCGTGACCGGCGTGGCTTCTGATGTGGCCTATATGGATGCCATTAGCGACGCCAATAACACCGTCTACTAGCCCATGAGCGCACGGTCTGTCTCCGATCCTCCGGCGGCTGATGTACTGGCGATTGCCGCCCACCGGGACGACGTGGAGCAAACCTGTGGCGGCACGCTGCTGCGCATGGCCGCGCGGGGGCTGCGAACGGCTATCCTCGATCTGACCCAGGGCGAAGCCGGCACGCGGGGAAGCGCGGAAGAGCGCGCCCGCGAGGCCGCCGAAGCGGCACGCATCCTAGGAGCGGGTTGGCGCCAGGCGCTGAACCTGCCCGACGGAGCGGTCGAAAATACCCTTGTAAACCGCATTGAGATCGTGCGCGTCCTGCGCCTGCTGCGTCCGCGCGTGGTCATCCTGCCTTATTGGCAGGCGCGGCATCCGGATCATGCGATTGTGGCCACGCTCGGCTACGAGGCATGCTTTCTCTCCGGGCTCAGGAAGATTGAAACCGGCACCGAGCCGCATCGGCCCTTCAAGATCCTCTACGCCAGCCTTTACGCCGACGTGCGGCCCAGCTTCGTCGTGGACATCACGGCCTTCATCGAGCAGCGCCACGCCGCGCTGATGGCCTACCGCTCGCAGTACGCCAATCAGTCGGCCGGCAGCGGTCTGTTTGTGCCTGAGGAAGAGATTCGCGAGCGCACGTTTGCTGAGGCGCGCCACTACGGCCTGCTGGCCGGCGTGCGGTACGGCGAGCCCTTCGTGCAAAAGGAAGTCGGCCTGGTCGACGATCTGACGCTCGTGCCGGTGCAGTCGATCTGAAGCTGGCATTGTTTCCGGGGCGGCGCTGTTCAGTCACAAGCGAAGACCCAAATCGGTCATCATTACGCTTCTGCGTGATTTGCTTCCGCGCACAGGATGGGAGTACTTTTTGGCTTATCCATCCAGTGGGACCTGCGGGGTCTGTCTCGAAGCCTGCGCTCTCTGGCAGAGTCCGTGGCCTGTGGTGTGATCGCGATTCGCAGGAACGGAGGCTTCGTGGTTGCCACGATCAACGTCAGTGTTTACAGCGACGCACTCATAGTGCTTGGGACAGCGGGTATCCTCGTCCCGGTCTTGCGCCGATGGAGGTTGAATCCGATTCTCTGTTACCTGGGCGCGGGTGCGCTGCTGGGACCGCTCGGGCTCGGGTCGCTTATCGACAAGTTTCCTCCGCTATATTGGCTAACGATCGTCGATGCCGACAATATTGCAGGGATTGCGGAATTAGGCGTTGTTTTCCTGTTCTTTCTGATCGGGCTTGAACTCTCTCCGCAGCGCCTGGTTACCATGCGTCATCTGGTTGCGGGCATGGGGAGCTTGCAGGTTGTGCTGACTGCGGCGCTTTTCACCGTGATTGCCTTGAAAATGGGGCAGGATTCTTCGGCGGCAATCGTTCTGGGCGCAAGCCTTTCGCTCTCTTCCACCGCCATTGTGCTTGAGCTCCTGTCAAAACAGGGGCGCATGTCGACGAGCGTGGGGCGCGCCAGTTTTGCACTTCTGCTCGCACAGGACATCGCGGTCATCCCGATCCTGATGTTCATTTCCATCGGCGCCGGAACTTCGCCCGGAATTTCTCATGGATCGGTTCTGGCAAGTCTCGTCAGGGCCCTGGTGCAGGCGGCTGTCGCGCTGGTCATCATCGTCGTTCTGGGCCGAGTCTTGATGAGTCCGCTCTTCCGCGTGGTTGCCGCCGCCAAATCAAGCGAGATTTTTATTGCGGCGGTTCTTTTTGTGATTGTCTCCACCGGCTTGATTGCTCATCAGGCAGGTCTTTCCATGGCGCTCGGCGCATTCGTCGCGGGGTTGCTGCTTGCCGAAACTGAGTTCCGCAAAGCGATCCAGACAACCGTGGAACCCTTTAAAGGACTTTTGCTCGGGATTTTCTTCTTCACCGTCGGCATGAAGATCGACGTCCGCGAACTGATGCGTTATCCGGTCGGGTTGCTGGCATCTGTTTTGGGTCTGATCGCGGCCAAGGCGATCATCATCACTGGACTCACCAGGCTGTTCCGGTTTTCATGGCCCAATGCGATCGAGACGGGCCTGCTCCTCGGCCCTGGTGGCGAATTCGCCTTTGTCGGCATAGGGATGGCCACAACGGTGAAACTGGTCAATCCCGGCGTGTCGAGCTATTGGCTCGCTGTAACCGCGGTTACGATGGCCGCGACGCCTGTGCTTTCCATGGCGGCGCAGCGCCTCAACAAAGTGTATTTGAAAAATGGGACCATCGATCCCGAACTGCTGGCCCGGCCGGCAGGAAAGGAAAGGCATGCCATCGTCATTGGTTATGGGCGTGTTGGAAAAGTAGTGTGTTCGATCCTGCGGCAACATCGGGTCCCAAACATCGCAATTGACAACGATCCGTTCGCCGTCGTGCGCGATCGTCATGAAGGACACGAGGTTTTCTACGGCGATGCCTCCAATCGGGAATTTCTCAAAGCCTGCGGCCTGGAGGATGCGACCGGTGTGATTCTCACGATCGATGCTGGCGAAGTGATTGATGGGATCGTCGCCTACGTGCACGCGATCCGTCCCGATATACCGGTCATTACACGTGCTCGAGATGCAATCCATGCACGGCATCTCTATAGCATCGGGGCGACGGACGCAGTCCCGGAGACTATTGAGGCCAGTCTTCAACTCTCTGAAGCGGCCCTGCTGGGGCTGGGCGTGGCTCCAGAGTCGGCAACCGCATCAGTCCATGAGAAGCGCAACGAATTTCGCCACGAGTTGCAGGATGCCCGGCGGAATAGCGTTCAGCGCCAGGGGTGAGTTCGGATCATCCGGAGCGGCCCCGTGATGGCAGCCACTTATTCGACGTTGACCGTGGCCATGTATTCCCACACGTTTTCAAACTGCGGGAACAGTGTCGAGCCGTGATAGTTCTTCGTCGGGAAATTGTTGATGAGTATATGGTGATCTCCTTGGATGGCCTCGCCGGGCTCGACCATCAGAGTGTCCGGCTGCGAGAGGTCCATCAGCGCCATGCAGTTGGCAATCTGATGATGCACGTTGAACGGATCGTGCAGGGCAAGAAACGCAAAGAATCGCGACGGCGGCGTGGCGCCAGGCCGGGCTTGCCAGGGCGCGGGCTTGTTCAGATCATCCATGTAATCCTGCGGGCCTGAGAACATCAGCACCCGGTCGACGCGGAACAGCTTGGCGATATAAGCGGCGTGGCCGGAGCCCTGGGAGTGGCCCGCGACAATGATCCGGCTCCAGACGGGCTGGCCGTTGTCGAGGAACTCATCCCACCCGCCGTTGGGGTCGTGCGCGGTGAGATAGACCAGCAGCTTCTGGAAGCGGTTGAGGATGGAGTTGGCGGGCGAAACTTCGATGAGCTTGCTTCCCGGTGCTCCAGTCACGATCGTCTTCCGGTAAAGGCCGAAGGTCTCGGGGTCCAGGCTGTGCGCGCCCGCGACGGCGACCACGTTGTCTTCGTAATCGAGGCTGATGGCGTGGTAGCCCCAGCCCGCAAAGGCGCTGTCGATCTTCTGGCTGCCGGCAGCGCTGCCGTGGGTGCCGACCAGAAAAAGAAACAACCGATGCCGGGAAGGCGCGTTCGGATCATAGAGGGCGATGTGGGGGCCGTGGACAGTCGCAATCGCGGGATCGGTCTGGGCTGGGTCCACGCGCAGCACCTTTACCTGGGCGTTGAGATGCAGGCTGCAAAGAAACAGCGCAAAGAGCGCGGCAAATATGCCGGCGCCACGAGAGCGGGAAAGAATACCAGTCATAGCCAGTTCATTTTAGGCCACTCACCGCCGTGCCCGGATTTTCTGATTTGGGCCTGACACGCGACACTGGAAGAGGAGGTAAGCCATGACGCAAACCTGGAACCCTGAAACATACGGACGGAACGCTGCATTTGTACCCGGTCTGGCGGGTGGCGTGCTCGAATGGCTTGGCGCTCAACCCGGGGAGCGCATCCTTGACCTGGGCTGCGGCGACGGGCAGCTTTCGGTGCGCATTGCTGCTGCGGGCGCGCAGGTGCAGGGCTTTGACGCTTCGCCGCAGATGGCCGCGGCGGCGCGTTCACGTGGCGTAGCGGTGGACGAAGGTTCGGCGGAGCGGCTGCCGTATCCGGACGCCAGCTTTGATGCGGTCTTCTCCAACGCGGCCTTGCATTGGATGCGCGATCAAGATGGGATGATGAGCGAGGTTCGCCGCGTGCTGAAGCCGGGTGGGCGCTTCGTGGCGGAGATGGGCGCGCTCGGGAATATCGCCGCCATTCGCGTGGCGTTTGCGGCGGTTCTGGAGCGGCACGGCTACGATGGCCGCCAGCACGATCGAAATTACTATCCGACCGCCGATGCATATGCGCAGAGGCTTAAGCGTCACCGCTTCCGCGTGGATCGCATGGCTGTGATCCCGCGGCCTACACCTCTGCCGGAGGACGGCGTGAACGGCTGGATCAAGACCTTCCGCCGAGGTGCGCTCAACAGCCTGCCGGAATCAATTCGCGAAACAATCATCGAGGAGACAGTCGCGCTGCTGGCTCCGGTCTTGCGCGACGAGGAAGGGAAGTGGACCGCTGATTACGTGCGGCTCCGCTTTATCGCGATTGCCAGCTGAAATTTACGGCGCAGTGAAAGAAAAAAGCAAGGAGCGCGCAACTGGCTTGCACGCGCGTGACGAAAGGCCCTCAGACTGCCGCTCCTCGCTCTCTTTGCGCTAACTCGCTTCCAGAGCCTTGGTGCGGAAGAGCAGTCCTGCGGCAATTCCACCCAGGCTTGGAACCAGCAGGAAGAGCCAGAGCTGCGCCAATGCCTTGCCGCCCACTATCAAAGCTGGCCCAAGGCTGCGTGCCGGGTTCACACTCACGCCCGTGATGTGGATGCCGAAGATGTGAATAGCCAGCAATGTGATGCCGATGGCCAGTCCGGCAAAACCGGACGGTGCCTTTTGCTGGGTCGAGCCAAGAATCACAATCACAAAAATCAGCGTAGCTACGAACTCGAAGATGATGGCCGAGGTAACATCGTAGCCACCCTGATAGCCGGGACCCCACCCGTCCTGGGCCAAACCGCTGACGCCGATGTTATAACCGCCCTGGACGCCGTGGACAATAGCCGCGAGCACCCAGGATGCCAGGATCGCGCCGACGAACTGCCCTATCCAGTAGCCGATCAAGTCCTTGAGAGACATCCGCCCGGCGGTCCAGACGCCGAAGCTTACCGCAGGATTTACATGGCCGCCCGAGATGGGCCCGATCCCATAGATCGCTGCGACCTGCGCCAGTCCGAAGGCGAAGGCAATACCCAGAATGCCGACCTTGTCGCCGGCTACCACGGCCGTTCCGCAACCAAAGAGCACCAGGATGAAGGTCCCAACTACCTCAGCGAAGTACTTCTTCATTTTTCCCTCCTCCCTTTCTATTCGGTTTGTACTCCCGCACCTATGCGACCGGAATCCCCGAACATTCCAAAGTCCAACCGGAGAGCCCGACGCCGCGGCAAACGGGGCTCACGCATGGGAGTTAGTAAGTGGTCCGCTCTTTCCGAGCCAGAATTACGAGCAAGAAGTCTGGCAGAGGCTGGGTGTCCAGGTCAAGGAAAATAAATCTGTTGCGCAAGAATGCCGCGATGGGGCAGGCATCCGGCAAGCGATGGACACCGCCCTGGAATTCATCAAACGTTTGCATTCTTTTTGCCTGATTGCAGTACTCTGTTCATAGTTTCCGGCGGCGTCAGCATTGGTCGATCAAGGGCGGCCGGACGAGGGTCGAGAGCTTGAGCCAAACCGTATTTGTACTGGAAGATGACACGGATATTGCGCGGTTGGTGCAGCATCACCTGGAGGCGGCTGGGTTTGAAGCCCGCCTCTTTCACACTCCCGCCAACCTCATTCCCGATGCCGAGCGCCAGGCGCCGGCTCTGTTTCTTCTCGATATCATGGTCCCGGGCGGCGACGGCATGGACGTCTGCCGGCGGCTGCGCAACCACATCGGGCTTTCCACTGTTCCCATCATCTTTCTCACGGCGCGCGCCAGTGAAAATGACCGCGTGCTGGGTCTGGAGATGGGCGCCGACGACTATGTCACCAAGCCGTTCGGCACGCGCGAGCTGGTAGCCCGCGTCAAGGCCGTGTTGCGGCGCTTTGAGCGGCCCACCACTCCTTCCGTCATCAGCTTTGAGGAGGTGGTGATCGATGCCAACGCCATGCAGCTGAAGGTGCGCGGCGAGATTACTACCACCACTGCCACGGAATTTCGCCTGCTGGACTACCTGGCGCGCCATCCCGGCCGCGTCTTCAGCCGCGACCGCCTGCTCGACGCCGTCTGGGGCGATGCCCGCTTTGTGACGCCGCGCTCGGTGGATGTATATGTGAGGCGCATCCGTGAGAAGATTGAGGTCGATCCGGAAAATCCGCGCTACCTGAAAACCGTCAGGGGCGCGGGTTATCGCTTTGAGCTTCCTAAAGCCGAGTAACCGCATTGAAGCCAAAGGTATTCACCAAACTGTTCGGGCTCTTCACGCTGCTGCTGCTGCTCTATACCGCAGTGCTCGTCTTCGTATTTCGCCAGTTGGTGGAGCAAGGGGCGCGAGAGACGCTGCACGGGCTCGGCAGTGAGGCGCTGTGGTCCGGCCTGATTGCGCTGGCGGTGGCGCTGCCGTTAGCCGCCTGGGCTGCCGCCCGTATCTCCTCGCGGCTGCAGCAGGTGGTTGACTTTACGCGCCGCATCGCCGAGGGCGATTTGTCGGCGCGCCTTGATCGCGTGGCCCAGGACGAGCTCTCAGCCATGGAGACGGCGCTCAACCAGACCGCCGAGCGGCTGGGACGGAACTTTGCCGAGATCGAAAGCCGTCGCCAGGAGTTAGCCGCGATGCTCGATTCGATGCAGGAGGCGGTGGTTGCCCTTACGCCAGAGGGTTCTGTGCGCTGGTCCAATAGCGTGATGCAGCGCATTGCCGGAACGCAGATCCATTCCGGCCGCCCGCTGGTGCACTTCGTGCGCGATCCCGAAGTGCTGGCTTGCGTCAGCGGAGCGCTTGAGCGCAAGGAGCTTTGTTTTGGGCGGGCCAACTCGCTCGCACCCGGCCGCGTCTTTGAGATCAATGCCGCCCCGCTGCCCAGTGGCGGTGCGCTGGTTGTGCTGCACGACGTGACTGGCATTGAGGCGGCGCAGAAGAGCCGCCGTGACTTCGTAGCCAACGTAAGCCACGAGTTGCGAACTCCACTGACGTCGATTCAGGGCTACGTGGAGACACTGATCGAGGATCCTGATCCGAACCCCGAGATGACCCGCGAATTTCTTGGCATCATTCTGAAAAACGCCACGCGCATGAGCCGGCTTACCGAGGATCTGCTCGCTCTTGCAAGCGTGGAGAGCCCGGATTACAAGCTCTCCTTGCGGCCAACCAAGGCGAGCATGCTGGTCAGCGACGCCATTGCCGCGCTCGGCGGAATGGTCCGGGACGAGGGAGTGCAACTCCAGTCGGCGGGCGCGCCGGATTGCCTGGTGCTGGCGGACTCCGACGCGATGCATCAGGTCTTCGGCAACCTCATCGAAAATGCGCTGAAGTACGGCAAGGCCGGCAAGAGGATTCGCGTGGGCGCGCGGCCGCTTGCCACAGAGGTGCAGTTCAGCGTGCGCGACTTCGGCCCCGGCATTGCCTCTGAGCATCTGGATCGCATCTTTGAGCGCTTTTATCGCGTGGACAAGGCTCGCTCGCGCGAGAGCGGCGGGACCGGTCTGGGTCTCGCCATCGTGAAGCATATCGTGCAGGCGCATGGCGGGCGCGTGTGGGTCGAAAGCGAACTCGGAGCCGGCTCCACCTTCTATTTCACTCTGCCCCTGGCTCCGGTACCGCAAGGGCCATTCGCGGGCGCCGGGTCCGCCGCTTAAGCGGTCTTTGGAAAGGCCTTTCCCAGTGCCGCAAGCTGATCCAGAAATGGCTGCGTGATCGTTCCATCCAGTTCCACGGGCACGTCCCACGTGACCGAGCCGCCGTAGTCGCGGATCTTTTTCGTATAAGCAATCACCTGGTCAGTCGTGAAGCGGGGCGTGCCCATGCCCCACGCCGTGCCAAGAAAACTGAGCATGTGGATCTGCACGCCGTCCACCAGGCCATCCTCGGCATCATGCGCGGAAACCTGATCGGGTTTGTCGATCTCGCCGGCCATGTAGTCCTGGTCGGGGCTGATCCCGATCAGCCGGTAAAGAACGCCGGGATTGAAGGCCAGGGCCGAATCCGGATTGCCCGCGCGCGCAGCGGCTGCGAAGCTGGCGAAGTTGGGCGGATCGGCGGAGCGGTACATCGTGTTGGCCCAGTAGCAGCCGTCAAACCACCAGCCAGCCACTTTGCCAGCCCAGCGTCGCGACCACTCCGCAATCACCGGCTGCCATTTGCGCTGGAAGTTCTTGTTCGGGTAAGGCCCCCGCTCCCATTCGAGCGCCTCGCGCGCCACGCGATCGCCGTCCGGCGCACCTGAAGGCAGATAGACCATGAGCTTGATGCCGCGCTGATGCAGCGGCTCGTAGAAGTCAGCCACCAGGTCGCGGCGCGAGCACTTGCTGGGTTCGATGCCCACGAATTTGTCGTAGACGGGATTGGGAGAAAGATAGTAGCCGGAGTTTTGCCCGATGCTGAGCTGGTAATGGCCCGCTCCCACTGCTTCCAGGCGCCGGGCCATCCCCTCCACGTCAAAGCCGTCGATAAGCTTGTTCCAGAGACCGACGTTCATCGGCAAATGGTGCGCGCGCGACTGCCCGTCGGCCAGGTAATGCGTCATCACACCCCAGCAATAACGGGGATCCTGCATCCAGGCGGCACGGCCCGAGCCGCGATTCGGCTTCTGTTCGAGTGATACGGGGGCATTGCCTGCCGCTTGTCCTTCCCTTGCCGAAGCCTGGGCGCCGGCCGGAAGCGCGCTTGCCGCCACCGCCGAGGCCGTACCGATCAACCAATCCCGCCGCGTAATTTTCCTGGGACTCATGCCTGACATTCTCCCCTTGCCGGCGCAATCGGGGTGAAACAGCGCCCGCTCAGCTGCACTTGTGATGACGCAACAGTTTACCCCCGCACACGCCGGACAGAAGACTTATTCTGTCCCTGTGGATTTTGCCGGCTTGTGCACGGTGCCAAGAATTGGGGGTCTGCGCCCGACGGGCCAGCCCGGCATCTGAGGGTGCGACATCTTATAAAATACTTCGGGAGCATTAAAATGAAAACGATTTCAACTTGCGCATCCTTGCGCCGCCTGTGTTTTTTGCCGGCTGCCACGGTTCTTTTAGCCGCTTCGCTCGCCACAGCTCAGCAACGTCCGCCCGCTGTGCCGCTCATTGCGCACAATCCCTATTTCAGCATCTGGTCCATGGCCGACAGGCTTACCGATCAGAATACGAAGCACTGGACGGGTACGCCGCAGCCGATCGCCGGCCTGGCGCGCATCGACGGCAAGACCTACCGCTTCATGGGAGCAGAACCGCGCGGCGTGCCCGCAATGGAGCAAACCTCCCTTCAGGTGACTCCCACGCACACGATCTATACATTCCAGGCAGACCAGATTACGCTCACAGTGAGCTTTTTTACGCCCGCCCTTCCCAAGGACCTCGACGTGCTTTCGCGGCCGGTCACCTATCTGACCCTCAGCGCTAGCGGCCAGGGCAATCACGATCTCTGCCTGCTGATCGACGTGAACCCGGTGATTGCGGTCGATACTCCCGATGAGGCTGTCACCTGGGGCCGCTCGCGCGTGCAGGGTATGACCGTGCTCAACGTGGGTTCGCGCGATCAGCGCTTGCTGAATCGCCCCGGCGACAATCTTCGCGTTGACTGGGGCTACTTCCATCTCGCCGTGCCTGATGCGGACCAGGCGCAGACCATCGAATCGAGCGATGCGATGAGCAGCTTCGTCACCACCGGCGCGCTGCCCGCCTCCGACGACATGGACATGCCCTTGATGCCGCGGGCGCACGCAGCCCACCTGGCTGTTGAACTGCCCATGGGCAAGCCTTCAGCGACGCCCACCACCCACCATGTGCTGCTCTCCTATACCGAGGAGTACAACATCGAGTACCTGGGCCGGAAGCTGCGCCCCTACTGGCAGCGCAACAACATGACCGTTCAGCAGATGCTGGCGGAGGCCGAGAGCCAATACACGAGCCTGGAGCAGCGCGGCACGGCCTTCGACAGGGAGTTGACCGCCGATCTCGAAAAAGCCGGTGGTCCGGCCTACGCGCAGCTTGCCATTCTGGCTTATCGCCAGACGCTGGCCGCGCACGGCCTGTCCGCCGACGCGGATGGCACGCCGATGCTCTTTCCCAAGGAAGACTTCTCGAATGGCTGCATCTCCACGGTCGATGTTTTGTATCCTTCGTCGCCGTTCTTTCTTTTCTTTAACCCCGCGCTTCTCCAGGCGCAGTTGAAGCCCGTGCTCGAGTACGCCGCCCTGCCGCGCTGGAAGTGGCCTTTCGCACCGCACGATCTGGGAACGTATCCGCTGGCGAACGGCCAGGTCTACGGCGGTGGTGAAGTGACCGAAGTGAACCAGATGCCCGTTGAAGAAAGCGGCAATATGCTCATCATGGCTGCCGCCATGGCTAACGAGATGGGTAACTGGCAGTTCATCCGCCAGTACTGGCCGCAGTTCACACAGTGGGCCGAATATCTGCGCCAGAAGGGCCTGGATCCGGCCAATCAGCTCTCTACAGACGATTTTGCGGGGCACCTGGCCCACAACGCCAATCTCTCGATCAAGGCGATTGAGGGGCTGTCGGCGTATGCGCTGATGGCGCGCGGCCTGGGCAAGCCCGATGTGGCTGCGGAGTACTCTCGCGCCGCCTCAGAGATGGCCGCGAAGTGGCAGACGATGGCCATTGACGGCGATCACTACAAGCTGGCTTTCGACAAGTCCGGCACCTGGAGCCAGAAGTACAACCTTGTCTGGGATCAGATCCTCGGCCTTCATCTCTTCCCGGCCAGAGTGCGTCAGACCGAGGTGGCTTTTTATCTGCGTCACCTGAACAAATATGGCTTGCCGCTCGATAGCCGTAAAGACTACACAAAGCTCGACTGGGAGCTTTGGACGGCGACTCTTGCTGATAAACCGCTGCCCGGCACTCCGGATCCCTTTGCCGCATTCATGGCGCCCATCGGCCGCTGGATCAATGAGGGGCCGAGCCGCGTTCCACTGACTGACTGGTATGACACCATTACCGGCAGGCAGATGGCCTTCCAGGCCCGCTCGGTTGTCGGCGGCGTCTACATCAAGATGCTGGCCGACAAGACGCTGGCCGCCAAGTGGCGCAACCGCGCGGAGCCTTGATCACCGGACCTTGATTACAAGGCGCAAATCGCGGCCCATTCCGTGCTCCCGCCCATTCCGCGTTTCTCACGGAGTGGGCAGGGAACCGGAGCAAGCGCGAAGCAGCGAAATCACGTAAACATAAATTCCGCCGTCATCTTGCAGGAGGCGCTCGGGACAAGCCGCACCCATTGCGCGCTGAACGCATCCGGAAAGAAGACCGGGTGATATTCGCCGCCGTTCAGCTTTACCGTTTGGTATTTCTCCCATGTACCGTTGCCGAGGAAGTCGATCTGGATTTCGACCTGCGCGCTCTTCTCTGCAACCAGGTGCAGCATCTTGCGGCGAAAGTCGGTGAAGAGGAATGGATCGGAAGGTGCGCCCGCGGTGACCATGTCATTCCGCCAGGGCCCGCCCCAGCCTTGCGGCCGGCCCCAACTCCACAAGTCATCCGACTTCCCAAACCAGATGCCGCTCTGTGGCTGGCCGAGCACGGCATTGTTGTCCACATTGGGCGTATTTTCATTACCACCCAGAGCCAGCAATCCGCGAAAGCTGCAATAATCCGGAATCGTTCGCAAGTGTTGGCAGACCGGCTTTAGCCCCCAGATGCGTCTCTCGAACGGGTAGGGCTGCAACTCATAGAACATGCCCATAATATCCACCATGTAGTGCTCGGTTTCGATCTCTCGGATGCGCATCCACTCGGTCTGCCAGGCGTGGTCAAAGGCGTGCGATGCCTTGGGCAGCCTGTAGTGCTGCCACTCGCCATTGACCAGCGCATCCAATAAGGCCGATCTTTCGTCCCAGCCGGTCATGAACATCACATTGCCGAAGTTCTGCCGGGCAGCTACATCCATGTGAGGCTTGTCGGAGATTCTCCGCCAGCTCTTTCCGCCATCCCACTCGAACGCCCCTGCCTGCGTCTGACCACCGTTGTAGAATCCGTTGTTTGTTACTACCACGCGGTGCTGAGCGGTGTAGCCGCCCTTGAAGTGCGGTACCTGGGTAAGCTGCATCTCCCTGGTCAGGTTGAACAGCAGGCGCGGCTTCAGGTCGGCCACATCCATCTCGAAGAACAATCCCTCCATGCTCTGGAAGTAGACGCGATTCTCCGGATCGGTCAGGTGAGGCATAGTGGCCGTCAGGCGCTGGTCCATCAATCCCTCGATGCGCCGCCATTGTCCGGCAGCATCAATTATGTAAGGGCCGATAATGCACTGGTTCGAGTGATGGTGGATGAAGCGGTTAGCGAAGACGCCGTTATGAATGTCCAGGCGCGTCGGTTTCAACGTTTCATCGATGCGGTAGAGGCCGAGGCCGTTACCGCTTCCCTTGCCGGAGGAGTTATATGTGATGGCGTACAGTCCATCGGCCCATGGCATCAGCGCACCTACGCCGCATTCAGTCCGCCCCGGATCGTCATCGCCTTTCAGGCCGACGTTGGGAATGCCCGGAAGAAAGCTCTGTGCGCACGCGTAACCTGCGGAAGCTGCGAGCCCGGCCATCACAGACCGGCGGGAGACGGATCGAGTCATGGACGGAATGGAAAAAGTAGAAGACATGCGCCTGCCTCACATATGAAATTAGGCCGGAATTTCCTGCTTGTCGCCTGGCCCACGCCAGTGTATCCCAGTGCTCTGCGGAACCTGATCCACGCCCTCATACGTCGATGTGGCTTGTAATGGTCAACTGCATCGGCACTGAGAGCGAAATTCATAGAAACAGTGACGGCCAATGCATATTCAACTTCCTGTAACAATCCCCGCAAACAATTCAAACGCCCGTAACATTCCCGATGGAGAATAGAACCGAGCAGTAAAAATCGTGAGGGAGCGAAACGTGAAAAAGGCGTTCGTGGCTGTTTTAGCGTTGACGTTGGCCTGGAGTGCGGCTCAGGCCCAGGACTTGACAGGAGCAGGATCAACATTCGACTATCCCATCTTCTCCAAATGGTTCAGCGAATACAGCGCCGCGCATCCCGGCGTCCACATCAACTACCAGTCCATCGGGTCGGGTGGGGGAATCCAGCAGTTTTGTTCGGGTCTGGTGGACTTCGGCGCCTCTGACATGCCGATGACTGACGCGATGATCAGCAAATGCAAGGTCAAGCTTGTGCACATCCCCGTGGTGCTCGGGGCCGTTGCTCCCATTTTCAACGTTACTGGCGTGAGCAATCTCCGGTTCAGCGGCGAAACGCTGGCGAACATCTACCTGGGCAAAATCAAGTTCTGGGATGACGCCGCGATCGCCAGGGACAATCCCGGTGTCAAGCTGCCCCACCAGAAGATCACGGTGGTGCACCGCTCCGACGGAAGCGGCACCAGCTTCATCTGGACTGACTATCTGAGCAAGATCAGTCCGGAGTGGAAGAAAGGGCCCGGATCAGGCACTTCACCGAGCTGGCCGATCGGAGTGGGCGGCAAGGGCAGCGAGGGCGTCTCCGGACTGGTGCGCCAGTTGCCGGGAGCCATCGGCTACGTTGAGCTGATTTACGCTCTGCAAAACCACATCACCGTAGGCGCGGTTAAGAACGCCGAGGGAAACTGGATCACGGCCTCCATCGCCAGCTCCACCGCGGCGGCTGCCAGCGTGAAGGATATGCCCTCCGATCTCCGCGTCTCCATCACCAACCCGCCCGGGGCCGATGCCTACCCGATATCGAGCTTCTCGTGGATCATTGCGCCGGTGCAAGACCCGAACAGGGCCAACGCCAAGGTGCTGGTGGATCTGCTGAGTTGGATCGTCAAGTCCGGCCAGAGCGAGTCTTCCGCGCTCTACTATGCTCCGCTGCCGGAGAACGTGGTGCAGAAGAACCTCAACGTCATTTACTCACTG
>JAJZVZ010000336.1 GCA_021846945.1 Acidobacteriota bacterium
CGGAGTTGCTGCGCCGCGACCAGTTCTGGTTTGTCGAGAAAGACTCGCGCGGCCGCTCAAGCCTGACTCCCCTGCTCGAGTACTCCCCCCGAACGGGTGAATCATTGGAGCGGGGCTACCTCAAGGGCCGCTATGGTGCCGTTCCGCTCATTGGAGCGCTGGAGCCATAGCGGTGGCACGCGCTTCTCGCTCTCGAAAATCCTTTCAGCGCCGCCAGGGTCAACGACAGCCCCGCGCGGTCACGCTAATTGTCTGTGAAGGTCAAACCGAGCACGCCTATTTCGATGCTCTGCGACGACGCCTTCGACTCACTAATGCAGAAGTTCTCTTCCCGGTCCCCGCCGGCAGCGCTCCCATCAACGTCGTCGATTGCGCGATCGGGAAAGCCAAAGAGTCGGGCAGTTACGATTTCATCTATTGCGTGTTCGACCGCGATCAGCATAAATCCTTCCACCGGGCTTTAAACAAGCTGCGCGACAACGCCAAACGGCATCCATTGCATGCCGTCGTCAGCATCCCATGCTTCGAGTACTGGATACTGTTGCATTTTGAAAATACAGACGCACCCTTCAACGTCTGCGACAACGTCATAGACCGGTTAAAGAGCCACCTGCCCGGTTACACCAAGACAGACGGCAAACAAATCGAAGAGATTCTGAATCGGATTGAAGAAGCCTCGCAGCGAGCGCAAGTGCGATTCCCTGATCCGACCGCGCCGCTCAACAATCCCCATACGGCCGCCCATTGGCTGGTCCAGCACCTGCGGAAAATCGCTGCCCAGGAACCCAGAATATGACTCGGAAGAAGCTCATCGAGGTCGCTCTCCCCTTGGAGGCCATCAACAAAGCGAGCGCGCGGGAAAAATCCATCCGCCACGGTCATCCCAGCACATTGCATCTTTGGTGGGCGCGACGACCCTTAGCTGCGGCCCGAGCGGTGATCTTCGCGCAGATGGTCGACGATCCCTCATCTATTCCAGATCTGTTTCCAACAGACAAGGCCCAAGAGAAGGAGCGTCAGCGTCTTTTCAAGATCATCGAGGAACTCGTGCAATGGGAAAACACCACGAACGAGGAGGTGCTGAACCGGGCTCGAGCCGAGATTTGGCAGAGCTGGCGGCGGACCTGCGCCGATAATGCGGACCATCCTCGAGCCAAAGAACTTTTCGATCGAGATAGACTGCCGGCCTTTCATGACCCATTCGCTGGCGGAGGGGCGCTCCCGCTCGAGGCGCAGCGCCTCGGACTCGAAAGCTACGCTTCGGATCTCAACCCCGTGGCGGTCCTCATCAACAAAGCCATGATCGAAATTCCACCGAAATTCGGCGGGAGACCACCGGTCAATCCGAATTGGACCAGCAAGCCTGACGATCAAAAGGCACTGACGATCTGGAAGGGCGCGCACGGCTTGGCCGAGGATGTGCGCTACTACGGCAAATGGATGCGTGATGAAGCCGAAAAACGCATTGGTCATCTGTACCCTAAGATCGAAATCACTGCGGACATGGCGAAGGACCGGCCCGACCTCAAACCGTACACCGGTCGCAAACTCACTGTGATTGCTTGGCTGTGGGCACGTACGGTCAAAAGCCCGAACCCCGCCTTCGCCCAGGTGGACGTGCCACTTATCTCCACCTTCATGCTATCCACAAAGGCCGGCAAGGAAGCCTACGTTGAGCCTATCGTCGAGGGGACCGGGTATCGACTCACCGTCAAAGTAGGGAAACCAAAGGATGGCGAAGCGGCGAGGAACGGCACTAAGCTGTCTCGAGGTGCGAATTTCAAGTGCGTGATGTCGGAAACACCGATTCCACCAGAGCACATCTATAGCGAAGCGAATGCCGGACGCATGGGCGCACGCCTGATGGCCATCGTCGCCGAAGGGGATCGCGGCAGGGTCTATCTCGCGCCGACCACGGAGCAGGAATCCACTTCAGGCCAGGCGAAGCCCGAATGGAAACCGGAGGTCATGATGCCTGAGAATCCTCGGTGGTTCTCTCCTCCGCTGTATGGCCTAAAATCCTATGGCGATATCTTCACAAACCGCCAACTCACGGCGTTGACCACCTTGTCCGACCTCGTGGCACAGGCCACGGAGAGGGTTCAACACGACTCGGTAGCCGCTGGACTCTCTGACGACGGGATTCCGCTGCGCGAAGGCGGCCAACGTGTGACAGCATATGCAGAGGCGGTGGGTGTGTACCTCGGAATCACAGTCGACAAGGCTGCGGATTACAATTCGACTATCTGTGGCTGGATTTCAGGTGGGGAAACCCTGCGCAACACATTCGGCCGCCAAGCAATTCCAATGGTCTGGGACTACTGCGAAGCGAACACGCTTGGCGGAGCGACCGGGAGTATCACGAGTGGAGTTGACCAGGTTGCCATGGCAATCGAAGTTCTAGTTCCCGCGACGGACGGGAATGCAGCACAAGGTGATGCGCAGAGCGTCGCTATTCGCGGACGGGTTGTTTCTACCGACCCTCCCTACTACGACAATATAGGATATGCCGACCTTTCAGACTTTTTCTACGTTTGGTTGCGTCGCACGCTAAGGCCCGTGTTCCCTGATCTGTTTTCCACACTCGCTGTGCCGAAGGCCGAGGAACTCGTCGCGACGCCATACCGGCACGGCAGCAAGGAGAAGGCAGAGACTTTCTTCCTCGACGGCATGACGCAGGC
>JAJZVZ010000337.1 GCA_021846945.1 Acidobacteriota bacterium
CGCGCTGGGGCTCGCCACCCCCATGTCCATCATGGTGGGCACCGGGCGCGGTGCCCAGGCCGGCGTGCTGATCAAGAATGCCGAAGCGCTGGAAGTGATGGAGAAGGTGGACACCCTGGTGGTGGATAAGACCGGCACCCTTACCGAAGGCAAGCCCCAATTGATGACTGTGGTTCCCGTGTCCGGATTCGACGATAGCACCGTGTTGCGGCTGGGGGCGAGCCTGGACCGCGCCAGCGAACATCCGCTCGCCGCCGCCATCGTCGGCGGCGCCCAGGAAAGAGGGCTGGCGCTGACCCCGGTCGGTGATTTCCGCGCCTACCCGGGCCAAGGCGTCGCCGGCACTGTTGACGGACATGCCGTTGCCCTGGGCAACCTCAAGCTGCTGGAAGCATTGCACATCGAGGCGGGCGAGTTGTCCGCACAGGGCGAGGCGCTGCGCGGCGAGGGCCAGACTGTGATGCTGCTCGCGGTCGATGGCCAGCCGGCCGGCCTGCTCGGCGTGGCCGATCCGGTCAAGGCTTCGACGCCGGAGGCGATCGCGGCCCTGCACAAGGCGGGCGTACAAGTGATCATGCTGACCGGCGACAGCCGCGCCGCTGCCCAGGCCGTGGCGCGCAAGCTGGATATCGACCGCGTCGAGGCGGAAGTGTTGCCCGAGCAAAAGGCCTCGGTGGTCAGGGCCTTGCAGTCCCAGGGGCGCATCGTCGCCATGGCCGGCGACGGCATCAACGACGCCCCGGCGCTGGCCCAGGCCCAGGTGGGCATCGCCATGGGCACCGGCACCGACGTGGCGATGGAATCCGCCGGCATCACGCTGGTCAAGGGCGATTTGCGCGGCATCGTGCGGGCGCTGCGCCTGAGCCGCGCCACGATGCGCAATATCCGCCAGAACCTGTTTTTTGCGTTCATCTACAACGTGCTGGGAATTCCGGTGGCGGCGGGCGTGTTGTATCCCTTTTTTGGGCTGCTGCTCTCGCCAATTATCGCTGCGGCCGCCATGAGTTTCAGTTCGGTGTCGGTTATCAGCAACGCGCTGCGTTTGCGCCGCGCTGTCCTATGACTCTAGCGTAAGGAGATGTCATGGAAGGGTTGATTTCACTGCTGCTTTTTGCCGGGCTGTTTTTCCTGATGATGCGTTTCGGCTGCGGCGCCCGTAACGCCTACGGCGGGAACGAAGGGCATGGCGGACATGGACCAGCCTGCCGCTGGAGGGGAGAACACGGATCCGGTCTGCGGCATGCCCGTCTCTGCGGACGCGGGCTACGCCAAGATGTATCAGGGCAAGTTTTATCGCTTCTGTTCGAGAACCTACCGCGACAATTCGACGTCGATCCGCGGCGGTACCTGAGCAAAGCCAAGGAGGGGTACGAGCCAGGGCACACCCGCGGCAAGCGCCTGATGGCCCTGGTGGATCAGAAGCGGGCGCTCGGCATGGCGGTCAAGGGGCGGCAGGTGGGGCGCCGATGGTCCCAGCTGGGGGAGCGGCTGCAAGTCCACGAAGGATAACATTCGCTGAACAGTAGGCTAGATTGGCAAGAATGTGACCTCTTGGTGGTCCGCCTCAAGTTTCGCGATACTGGCGGCGATTTGGCGGGACTGCGGCTGGAGGTAATGCGTGACCAGGGTCTTGACGTCGCTGTGCCCCGAAAAATTCATGATTTTCTCGATCCCAAGCCCGTAGATTTCAACATACCGTGAAATGGCCTCCCGGCGCAGGTCGTGCAGACGAGCATCATGTACCCCCGCTCGCTCGGCCGCTCTGCCGAACGCTTGGGTCAGCGATGCCGCTTTAAGGTTCCAGATAAGACCGCCCTTCTTTGGCCTCAGTGCCTGCAAGAGTTTGATGGCGGTCGGGATTAGTGGCACTTCCCGTTGCTTGGTCTTGGTTTTTTGCCGTCTGGAAACAACGGGCTTGCGCAAGGTGACGATTCGCTCATTGAGCCGCACGTCCTCCCATCGCAACGAGACGACTTCAGATCTGCGTAGGGAAGTGCAGGCCGCGAAAATCGCGGCGGTCCGCGCGGTCACGGACTCAAAGGCGTTGAGCAAGGCGTGCAATTCGTCGTCGGAGAACCGCCTAGTACGCGGTGACGCCTTTTCCGGGAGTTCGCATGTCATGATCGGGTGAAAGGCTAGACCACTGGCAGCCTGCCCCGGGATCTTGCGCGCGATGACGGCGTGTTTGATAGCCCGCCGCAGCAGATTGATTTCATGCCTGACGCTTTGCGAACTGGGTAGTCTCGCCTCGGTTGAGGTGGCTTGCTGCTCCTTGTGGCGCGTCCGTGTGGCTTTTCGTTGGTTCTTGACCAGATACGACGTTCCTGACGGGTGCCCTCTGCCTGAGCCCAAGGCACCCGTAAGCCGCTGCTGAATATAGGTTTCGATATGCTCGGCGGTAATATCCCCGAGCGCCCTGCCCTTAAAATAGCTGATAAGCCGATTAAGTCTGCCCAACTCCTGCTCGTGGCTGGCTTTGGTCGGGAGCACGTTGCTGCCGTACTCCCGGAGCATCGTTGCAACCGGGATATCGAAAAATTGCGACATCGGCACCGCATGGTGCACAGCAGCCTCGATCTCTTGCGGTTCGGGCAGAGCATTGCGCCGCTGGTTGTCCTGCGCGCTTTTTTGGTCTGCCAGCAGACTGCCATGGGTGATGACAGCCC
>JAJZVZ010000110.1 GCA_021846945.1 Acidobacteriota bacterium
CTGGATATAACTTCTTCGAAGATGTCACCGCGGTCGACTGGTTCCCTTCCTCGCCGCGCTTTCAGTTGAGCTATCACATCCTGTCGCACCGCTACAAAGAGCGCATCCGGCTGCGCGTTCTGCTGGAGGATACGGACCCTGCAGTGGAATCCATCACCACGGTCTGGCCCGGCGCCAACTACTACGAGCGCGAAGTCTTCGATCTCTTCGGCATCCGCTTTGAAGGCCATCCCAACCTGCGCCGCATCATGATGCCCGAAGATTGGCCGGGACATCCCTTGCGCAAAGACTACCCGGTGGAGGGCTATCGCTAAATGACTGCCACTGTTGGCACGCCCATTCTGGAAGCCCCTGTAGCCGAAGGCGCCAGGGACCAGCACATGGTCCTCAACATGGGGCCACAGCATCCGTCTACGCATGGCGTATTGCGGCTGGTGCTGGAGATCGACGGCGAAATCGTGGTCCGTCTCTACCCCGAGATCGGTTATCTGCACACCGGCATCGAGAAGACCTGCGAAGCCAAGTTCTACCAGCAGGTGGTTCCGCTCACCGACCGGGTTGACTACCTCGGCCCGATGGCCAACAACCTCTGCTATTGCCTGGCCGTCGAAAAGCTTCTGGAGCTTGAGATTCCCGAAAAGGCCCAGTGGCTCCGCGTGCTGCTTGCCGAGCTGACCCGTCTGAATTCACACCTTATCTGGCTGGGCACGCACGCGATGGATATAGGCGCGCTGACGGTCTTTCTCTACACCTTCCGCGAGCGCGAAGATATCCTCAGGATCTTCGAGATGGTTTCAGGCCAGCGGATGATGACCAGCTACATCCGCGTCGGCGGGCTTGCAATGGAGCCGCCGCTGGACTTCTTCGATCGCGTGCGCGCTTTCATTCAGACATTTCCGGAGAAGATTGACGAGTACTCAAACCTGCTGACCGGAAATCCGATCTTCGTCAACCGCCTGAAGGGCGTGGGTTATTTGTCAGCCGAGGATGCGGTTGCGCTCGGCGTTACCGGGCCGGTCATGCGGGCCTCGGGCATCGACTTCGACGTCCGGCGTGATATGCCCTACTCCGGCTACGAGAAGTTTAAGTTCCACGTTCCCACGTCGACGGATGGAGACGTGTGGGCGCGCTATCTGTGCCGGCTGACGGAGATGCGCGAGAGCACGAAGATCATCCAGCAGGCGCTCGACGGCATGCCCGAAGGACCGATCAAGGCTGACGCGCCCAAGATTGTGCTGCCGGATCGCGAGAAGATGAAGACGCAGATGGAGGCGCTGATCCATCACTTCAAGATTGTCACCGAGGGCTTTACGGTACCTGCCGGAGAGGTTTATCAGGCGATCGAGTCAGGACACGGGCTGATGGGCTACTACGTGGTCTCCGATGGCACGGCCAAGCCCTACCGGGTTCACATGCGCTATCCGTCGTTCGCCACGCTGCAGGCGCTGGAGACCATGTGCAAGGGCCGCATGCTGGCCGACGTGGTGGCAGTCGTGGGCTCGATCGATATCGTGCTGGGGGAGATTGATCGCTAGTGCCCTCGGCGACTCAGTTATACGGAGAGCTTTGGACGTCCCTCACTTCCCTCCTCCGCAGCTACACCGCGGTGCACGGGTTGGCCGACAACCGACAGGCGGCCATCGAGGCGGATGAAAATCGGATTACTGTGCGGCGCGGCAGCGCCAGGTTGGATTTGGAACGGCAGGGCGCAACGGTGCGCTGGACACGCGAGGACGGCCGGAATGGACTACTGGAGTTGACTGAAACCGGAAGATTGCGATCGGGTGAGGGCGAGGAAGAGATGGATTTAGCAGCGGAAGCGTGGGCACGGGAGTTAATGCAATGAGTTCTGAAACCATGTCGATCTTTTCGCCCAGGTTGGCGGCCCGCTTTGACGCGCTGGTCGCGAAATATCCGGTGAAGCGCTCCGCGCTGGTTCCCATGCTGCTCTATGCGCAGGATGAGATCGGTTACCTCTCCGACGCGGTCATCGCCGAAGTAGCCGAGCGCATCGGCATCACGGAGCTGGATGTGCGCAACGTAGCCACCTACTACTCGATGCTCCGCTTCAAACCGGCGGGCAAATACAACATTCAGGTCTGCACCAATATCAGTTGCATGCTGCGGGGCGGCTACGACATCCTGGACCGCTTCCAGAAGGAATTGGGCGTCGGCCACAAAGGCATCACCTCCGACGGCGTTTTTTCGCTCGAAGAAGTGGAATGCATCGGGGCCTGCTGCTGGGCGCCGGCCATTCAGGTGAACTACGACTTTCACGACGAGCTGAAACCTGAACTCGTCCCCGGCATCCTCGAAGGCTATCGCGCGAAGGCCGGGTTCCCCGGCGACGGGTCTACGTCGCTGGGGCGAAAGGCAGAAGGGAAGGCTCCTCATGCCTAGACTTGTCTCTCATCCCGATGAAGTAAAGATCGTCACCCGCCGCTTCGGCCAGGGTGCGGCAAATATCGACCGCTATCTTGAGCTGGGCGGCTACCAGTCCGCGAAGAAGTGCCTGGAACAGGGCCCGGACTGGATCATCAACGAGATGAAGGCCAGCAACCTGCGCGGCCGCGGCGGCGCGGGCTTCGCCACCGGCATGAAGTGGTCCTTTGTGCCGAAGCAGTCACCCAAGCCGAAATACGTGCTGGTCAACGGCGACGAGAGCGAGCCCGGCACCTGCAAGGATCACCTCATCTTCCTGCATGACCCGCACTCGGTCATCGAGGGCACGATTATTGCGGGGTTGGCGATCGGCTCCAAGCTGGGCTTCATTTACCTGCGCGGCGAGTACCGGTATCTGCTGGAAATTGTGGAGAAGGCCGTCGCCGATGCCTATGCTCGCGGCTTTCTCGGCAAGAATATCTTCGGCTCGGAGACGGAGTTCCAGATCATCACGCAATCCGGCGCAGGCGCATACGAAGTGGGCGAGGAATCGGCTCTGATGGAGTCGCTCGAAGGCAAGCGCGGAGTGCCGCGCATCAAGCCTCCCTTCCCGGCGGTCGTTGGCCTCTATGGCGGCCCCACCATCATTAACAATGCGGAGACGATCGCAACCGTGCCGCATGTGATCGCCATGGGGGCGGAGTCCTACGCCGCCGTGGGCACGCCGCGCAACGGCGGCACGCGCCTGTTCGGCATCAGTGGCCATGTAGAGCGGCCGGGCGTCTACGAGCTGCCCATGGGTTACAACCTGAAGAAGATGATCTATGACGTTGCCGGAGGCGTGCGCGGCGGGCGCAAGCTCAAGGCCGTGGTTCCCGGCGGTTCATCGACGCCGGTACTGCTGCCCGAAGAAATCGAAAACCTGGGCATGGACTTCGACCAGGTGGGCAAGGCCGGTTCGATGCTCGGCTCAGGCGGAGTGGTCGTGATCGACGACCAGACCTGCATCGTCGAGTTCGCACTGCGGACAATCAGCTTTTATCAGCATGAGAGCTGCGGCTGGTGCATTCCCTGCCGCGAAGGCACGGACTGGCTGAAGAAGACCTTCACCCGCTTCCACGCCGGTTTCGGCACAGCCAGCGATATCGACAACATTCAGCACATCGCGCAGAACATTCTGGGCCGCACCTTCTGCCCGCTGGGCGACGCGGCGGCGATGCCCACGCTGGGCTTTATCAAGAAGTTCCGCAAGGAATTTGAGGATCATTTGAACGGCAAGCCGTGCCCGTATGCCAGGCATGAAGAACTAGCGGCAGTGTAGGAGTGCTGGAGACCAATGGCAGACGTAACTTTTACAGTCGATGGAAAGAAGCTGACAGCGCCCGCCGGCACGCTGCTGATTGATGCCTGCCGCAAGGCTGGTATCGAAATTCCGGCCTTTTGCTACTATCCGGGCCTCAGCCTGCAGGCGGCCTGCCGTATGTGCGTAGTCCGCCAGGAAAAAGTGCCCAAGCTGCAAACCGCCTGCACCACGCAGGTTGCCGAGGGCCAGGTTTTCATCACCGAATCGCCCGAGATCGCGGAGGCCCGTAAAGGCACCATCGAATTGCTGCTGGGCAACCATCCGCTGGATTGCCCGGTCTGCGACGCCGGCGGCGAGTGTGAACTCCAGGACATGACCTTCAAGTACGGCGCGGGTGAAAGCCTCTACGCCGAGGCCAAGCAGCACCGCGAGGAGCAGCAGTGGTCGCCTGCCGTCTTCTATGACCGGCCGCGCTGCATCCTCTGCTACCGCTGCACGCGCATGTGCGGCGAAGGCATGGATGTGTGGGCGCTGGGTGTGCAGAGCCGCGGCGTCCGGTCAGTCATTACGCCCAACGGCGGCGACCGGCTGGACTGTGAGCAGTGCGGCATGTGCATCGACGTTTGCCCTGTCGGGGCGCTTACCAGCGGCAGCTATCGCTACAAGACCCGTCCCTGGGAGATGAAGCATGTCTCCACCGTCTGCACCCATTGCGCCGACGGTTGCAGGGTGACGCTGGGCGTGCGCCAGATCGATGGCGATGCCGTGATTATCCGCTCTGACAACCGCGACAAGGGCGGCATCAACGGCGACTTCCTCTGCGCCAAGGGACGTTTCGGTTTCGATTTTGTCGAGAGCCGGGAGCGGCTTTCCACGCCGATGGTGAGAAACGCGGCGGGCAAGCTGGAGCCGGCCACGTGGGCGCAGGCGCTCGCTGCCGCGGCGAGCAAGCTCAAGGAGATTCGCGAGACGCGAGGCGGCGCGTCGATCGGTGTGATCGGCTCGAACCGCACCACCAATGAAGAGAACTACCTGCTGCAAAAGTTCGCGCGCACCGTCCTCCACACCAACAACATCGATCACGCGCGCTCGACCGATTATGCGGCCTTTGCGCGCGCCCTCGCCGGGCATAAAGACAAAACGGCCAGCCTGCGCGATATCGCAGCAGCCCCGGCCATCCTGCTGGTGGGCGGCAATCCGACCGAGGAGCATCCGCTGCTGGCCTGGATCCTGCGCACCAATGTGCGGCTCAACAAGGCCCGCCTCTACATCGCCAACTCGCAATCCATCAAGCTGGAGCGGCAGGCGAAGGCCGTGCAGGGGCTTCCGCCCAACGGCTACAAGGATCTGACCTCCATCCTCGACCGCAATGATTCCGATTTTGCCAAAGCGGTCATGGCTGAGGAATCACTCGTCGTCATCTTCGGCTCGGATTTTCGTGGCCAGGGGGTCGAGGATCTCGTCGCCTGGGGCCTGAAGCGGGGTCCAAATCCCGATTCTGTTCGCTTCGCCATCGTGGGCGACCACTCGAACTCCCGCGGCGCGGCCGACATGGGACTCTTCCCGGATCTGCTGCCCGGCTATGTGCCCGTAACGGAGCCCGGCGCCTTCGCCGAGTATCCGGGATTACCCGCGGCGCCCGGCAAAACGCTGCCTGAGATGTTTGCGGCGGCCGGCAAGGGCGATCTGGGCGCGCTGCTCGTCGTGGGCGCCAACCCGGTCGGCAAGCAGGGCATGGATGCTGCTGCTCTCAAGAACACATTTGTCGTGGTGCAGGATCTTTTTCTTACCGAAACCGCGGCTCTCGCCGATGCGGTGTTTCCCGCCGCCAGTCTCTACGAAAAGGCGGGTACGGTCACCAGCACCTACGGCGATCTGCAACTGGTGAAGAAAGCGGCCGACCGCGCCGGCGTCAAACCAGACTTTGAAATTCTGGTGCGGCTGGCGGAAGAGATGGGCGCCGATGTAAAGGCTCTGGTGCCTTTCGGCAAGGGCGGAGTCAGTGCCGATCTGGGGCAGTCGCGCGGCGCGCAGGCGGGCGAAGCCGACCGCCATGCTGTGTGGCTCGCGGCCCAGGGACTTGAACCCCGGCTCAGTCCGCTTGATCCCCTGGCCGTACTGGACGAGATCGAGCGGCTGGTTCCCGGCTATACACTGGACCGGATCAATTTGTTGAGCGGCAATGATGTGCGCACAGAATTGGGTGCAGCGCAGGGCCGCTCCGCATCAAGCTCGGACGGCGCGGGCCTTATCGTTCCCGCGCACGATAGCTTATTTACCTCCGCAACCCTGGGCCGCTACAGCTTCGCATTGAAGGACCTGGAACGGCACCAGACGCAGGCAGTGACAGAATCCGCGGCGGATTAGCGATTCCGCACGGCATAAGTGGAAGAGACAGCGTGCATCGCAGAGCGAAGCCGGAATGCAGTTTCAAGTCTTCGCTCAAGATGGCAACAAAGTAGAGAAAAGGCTGGACGCACGTGACGATTTTTGAATTTTTTCTGTGGAGCTTGCTCAAAGTGGCCGTGGTTACGGTCGTGCTTCTGCTGGGTGTCGCCTACACGGTATTGCTGGAGCGCAAGCTCGTAGGCCACATTCAGAATCGCTGGGGACCCAGCCGCGTGGGGCCGTTTGGCCTGCTGCAGCCGCTGGTGGACGGCGCCAAGTCGTTCCTCAAGGAGGACCTGATTCCCACCAGCGTTTACAAGCCTCTCTATCTGCTGGCGCCGCTCATCTCTCTGGGCTGCGCGCTCATTTCGATCGCGGTTGTTCCCTTCGGCGCGCCGAATATCGGTCCGAAAGGCATGGATCTCTTTCAGATTTCCGATGTCAATATTGGCCTGCTGGTTCTTCTCGGCGTCACCTCCATCGGCGTTTACGGCATCGCGCTGGCTGGCTGGTCCTCGAATAATAAATATTCGCTGCTGGGCGCGCTGCGCTCATCGGCGCAGATGATCAGTTACGAGCTGGCTTTGGGGCTTTCGCTGGTGGGCGTGGTGCTGCGCGCCGGTTCCTTTAACCTGCGCACCATCGTCGAGCAGCAGGCCACCAAGGGCATCGTCACATGGAACATCTTTGGCGGGTTCCAGTTTCTGGCTTTCTTCATCTACCTGATGGCCGCCTATGCCGAAACCAACCGTTCTCCCTTCGATTTGCCGGAGGCCGAGAGCGAGCTGACCGGCGGCTACCACACCGAATACAGCTCGATGAAATTCGCCATGTTCTTTATGGCCGAGTACGCCAACATGATCACTGTCGGCTGCGTAGCCACGCTGCTCTTTCTGGGCGGCTGGACCAGTCCCTTCGGCGATCTGATTCCGCAGCCGCAAAACATCCTCGTCCACGCATTGGTTCCTGTCTTCTGGTTTGTGGCCAAGGTCTTTTGCTTCCTCTTTCTGTATGTGTGGGTGCGTGGCACTCTGCCGCGCTTCCGCTATGACCAGCTGATGAACTTTGGTTGGCGCATCCTGATGCCGCTGGCCATCCTCAACATTGTGGGAACAAGCCTCTGGCTTGCGTATCGTTGATTTACAATCGGAGGGGAGCTGGTTGTGTTTGATCTGCCTGCTCCACGTTCCTTCCCCATAACCAGCCGGCCATACTTTACCGGCTCCAGCCCGTACGCGACGGAACGATGCATCTGATTCTGTTTTTTCTCTTTGCCGGGTTCTGCCTCGCCGGGGCCATCAACCTCCTGCTTCAGAGCCATCCTATTAATAGCGCTCTGTCGCTAATCGTGGTGATGACCTCGCTGGCCGTGCTCTACCTGTTGCTGGGCGCGGAGTTTCTGGCCGCTGCGCAGATCATCGTCTATGCTGGCGCCATCATGGTGCTCTTCACCTTTGTGGTCATGCTGCTCAACGCGGGCCGTGAGGAGCGCACTCTAGGGAGCCGGGCAGCGCGCATCGTAGGTTTCCCCGCGGTCGTTGCAATCCTGGGCGTTGTCGCCACCATCATTCTGCACGCGCAGGGGCTGGGGACCGCGGCGCTCAGCCAGGGCATTACGTCAACGGAGGATCTCAGCCGCGTGCTCTTCCATGATCTGCTGCTGCCGTTTGAGGTGACATCGGTGCTCATCCTCATCGCCATCCTGGGTGCTGTGGCGCTGGCCCGCCGCGGCGACGGAGAAGGGACGGCCCAGAAGTGAATTCTTTCCTGGTACAACCGGTTCCAGTCAGCTGGTATCTGCTGCTGAGCGCAGCTCTGTTTTCGCTCGGCGTGGCCGGATTTCTCATCAAGCGCAATCTCATCACCGTATTCATGTCGATTGAGTTGATGCTCAATGCCGTGAATCTCAGCTTTGTGACCTTCGCCCATGAGTGGCACGCGGTGAAGGGCCAGATCTTCGTCTTCTTTGTGATGATGGTGGCCGCGGCGGAGGCCGCCGTGGGTCTGGCCATTATTATTGCCGTCTTTCGCGCACGCGCTACCCTGGCCGTCGACCGTATCGACCTGATGAAACTATGAACGAACCTCTGTATCTCTGGCTGATTCCGCTGCTGCCCTTCACCGGGTTCGTGCTCAACGGGGTATTTGGCCGCTGGTTTCCGAAGTGGCTGGTAACTACCATCGGCCTGCTCGCTCCGGCAGCCGCATTCGGCGTTGTCTTAAATGCCGCCCGGGGCCTGATTGGATTTGCTCCCGCCTTTGCTTCCCTGCCCTACGTGGAAGCCTGCCCGGTCGGCTGGATCAGCGTCGGCACGCTGCATGTGGGCTTCAGCTTCGTCCTCGACCAACTCTCACTGGTCATGCTGCTGGTCGTCACCGGAGTGGGTTTCCTCATCCACATCTACTCCGTCGGCTATATGGGACATGAAGAAGGCTACGCGCGCTACTTCTCGTTCCTGAATCTCTTCCTCTTCTTCATGACCACGCTGGTGCTGGCCGGCAATCTCCTGCTGATGTTTGTGGGCTGGGAGGGCGTGGGCCTGGCGTCGTATCTGCTGATCGGCTTTTTCTTCAAGCGCAAATCCGCTGCAGACGCCGGCAAGAAGGCCTTCATCGTCAACCGCATCGGTGACTTCGGTTTCCTGATCGGCATCTTTCTGCTGCTGGCCAACTTCGACACCCTTACCTTCAGCGAGATCGCCGACAAGCTCGCCTCCAATCCCGGCTGGACGGGCGGCGTCCTCACCGTCATCTGCCTTTGTCTTCTGGCCGGAGCCACCGGCAAGAGCGCGCAGCTTCCGCTCTACATCTGGCTGCCAGACGCCATGGAGGGCCCGACGCCGGTCTCCGCGCTCATCCACGCGGCCACCATGGTCACTGCCGGCGTCTATATGATTGCGCGCACCCATTTTCTGTTTGATCGCGCGCCCTTCGCCCTCGGGGTGGTCGCCGTGGTCGGCGCGGCTACGGCATTCTTCGCCGCCACCATGGGCCTGATGCAGAATGACATCAAGCGCGTCCTGGCCTACTCAACCATCTCGCAGTTGGGCTACATGTTCCTCGGCTGCGGCGTCGCGGCCTACTCGGCGGCGATCTTCCACCTCATGACTCACGCCTTCTTCAAGGCCTTGCTCTTCCTCGCGGCGGGCTCGGTGATTCACGCCGTCGGCGGCGAGCAGGACATGCGCAAGATGGGCGGCCTGTGGAAGAAGATGCCGGTAACCTTCGCAACCATGACCGCCGCTGTCCTTGCCATCTCAGGATTCTTTCCATTCGCGGGATTCTTCTCAAAGGACGCGATTCTCTACGCCGCCTATCTGCAGGGCTCGTTTGGAAAGGTTCTCTGGTTCGTCGGAGTGTTTACCGCGCTGCTGACCGCACTGTACATGTTCCGCCTCTGGTATATGACCTTCCTGGGTGAGCCGCGCGGCGAGCATGGCCATCATCACGCAACGCCCGCGTCCATGCTCGTTCCCCTGGTGATCCTCGGCGTGCTCTCAATCTGCGGCGGCTGGATCGGCATCGAACGCTTCGGGGCATTCCTGGCGCCGGCAACGGGCGAGTTGCACTTCCACCCAACCACGCCGCACCTTGAACTGATCCTGAGCATCGTGGCCATTCTTGTAGCTCTGGAAGGCTGGCTGATCGCGGACAAGTATTACCGGCGCAAGCCCGAACGGCCCAGGCAGCTGGCGGCGGCGCTTCCCGGCGTCTACAATCTGGTGGCCAATAAGTATTACGTTGACGAGTTTTACGGCGCCACGGTGGTCAAACCGCTGCTCGCCGGCTCTCGTTACGTGCTGGGCTGGATTATCGACGTGGGGATACTGGGCGGAGCGGCGTGGCTGCTGGCCGGGCTGGCCACGCTCGGCGGCGCCATTCTGCAGCGCTGGCAGTCAGGCAATCTTCGCTCCTATGCGGCATGGCTGGCCGCGGGCGCGGCGGCGGTGCTGCTCTTCATTGTTGTGCCCTGGGGAGCGGTGATGGCAAGTTTAGGAATTCATCTCACGATGGCGGGGCATTGAGAATATGGACGCGATCAATCAATCGATTCTCACTCTGATTCTCCTGGTTCCGCTGGCCGGCGCAATCGTGGTGGCGCTCATGCCCGACCGAGCCAAGCTGCCCAATTGGATCGCGCTGCTAACGACTCTGGCGAGCTTTGTCCTCACGCTCCATCTGCCCGAGCATTTCGTGCTCGGGCAAGGCGGCTTTCAGTTTGAAGTCAACCGGCCCTGGATTCAAAATCCCGCCATCAATTATCACGTGGGCGTCGATGGTCTGAGCATGTGGCTGGTGGTACTCACGGGGCTGCTGGCGCCGATCGGCGTACTGGTGAGCTGGAAGGTCATCAACCAGCGGCGCAAGATTTTCTATTCGCTCTTCCTGGTCCAGCAGACGGCCATGTTCTGCGTCTTCATCTCGCTCGATCTGATGGTCTACTACGGCTTCTGGGAGCTGTCGCTGGTCCCGATGGCGATCCTCATCGCCATGTATGGCCGCAAGGACGGGCCCAGGGCCGCGCTTAAGTTTTTCCTCTATACATTCATCCCTTCGGCTCCGCTGCTGGTAGCGATCCTGTGGCTCTATGCGCGTACAGGCAGCTTCGACTACGCCACGCTGCGGATTCTCATTGCGCACGGATCGCTGGCCCCAACAGCCCTCTCATGGGCGGCGCTGGCCTTTGTCGTCGCTTTTGCCGTCAAGGTGCCGGTCTTCCCGCTCCACGGGTGGCTGGCCGATACCTTCGCAGAGGCGCCTGTGGCCATGGCCATGGTCGTCGCCGGCAAGCTCGGCCTCTACTCGATGCTGCGCTTTCACATAGGGCTCTTCCCCGAGCAAGCACGCATCGTTGCGCCTTGCCTGATTGCCCTGGCCGTGATCGGCCTTCTCTACGGCGCATGTTTGGCGCTTGTGCAGCGCGACTTCTGGCGGCTGCTGGCCTTCGCCGCCATCAGCCAGTTGAGCCTGATCACGCTGGCCATCTATGGCCTTACCTTCAACGGCTGGGCCGGCGGCGTTTACCAGATTCTCGCCCACGGCGTTGAAGACGCGGCATTCTTCCTGCTCCTGGGCGCTCTGGAATACCGTTATGGAGTCACTCGCATCGATGCTTATGGCGGCCTGGGCGCGAAGCTGCCGCGCGCCACATCCTTCTTTGTCATTACCGCGCTTGCCATGATCGGGCTGCCGATGCTCTCGGGCTTCGTGGGTGAGTTCATCATCCTTTCGAGCACCTTCACCGGAGTCAGCCGCGGCTGGGCGATTACCGCCGCGCTGGGCGTCATCCTGGGCGCAGCCTACATGCTCTGGCTGGTACAGCGGATCTTCTACGGGCCGGAAAGCGAAATGGCCGCCGCCAGGCCCGCCGCTGATCTCGAATTCCGTGAAATGGCCGTACTGGCGCCGCTGGCCGTGCTCATGCTCGTCATGGGACTGGCGCCGTCCATCTGGCTAACGTCCATCCAGACGGGCATACATCCGCCGCAACCAAAGGAAGCTGCCGTCTTGCATTTTCCGTTCGCATCAGTATCTGTCGTGACGATTCCGTCTCAAGAGGAGGGTCGGCGGTGAACACTGTCCCTGACATCTTCCGAATCCTGCCTGAGGTCATCCTCACGGTGACCGGTGTCATCATCATGCTGATCGACGCTTCGCTGCGGCCTGAACGGCCACGCCGCTCGATGGGCTGGGTGGCGGCCATCGGAACCACCTTTGCCCTGTGGGCGAGCCTCTGGCAGTTTTCCCTACCCCAGGGAACCGCATTCTTCGGCACCGTGGAGACCAGCGTCTTCACCATCTTCTTTCACGTACTGATCTGCGGCATTGTCCTCGTGGCTCTTTTGGTCGCTCTGGACACATTGCCGGCGGATAGCCATCATCAGGGCGAATTTTACGCGCTGGTTGTCTTTGGCACGGTGGGCATGTGCCTGCTGACCAGCGCGATTGAGCTGCTGGTGGTCTTTATCGCGCTCGAGATCTCTTCGATCTCCACCTACATTCTGGCCGGCTATCGCAAGCAGACGGGCCGCGGCCCCGAGGCGGCCATCAAGTATTTCCTGCTCGGCTCCTTTGCCACTGCGTTCCTTCTTTACGGTATCGCGTTGATCTTTGGGGCTACCGGCACCACTGAGATCTACGACATTGCCCGCCAGATCACATCGGCGCCGAATCACGCCCTGGTTCTGGCGGCGATGGCAATGATGCTGGTGGGGATTCTCTTCAAGGTCTCGGCTGCGCCCTTCCATGTCTGGACGCCGGATGTGTATGAAGGCGCTCCTTCGCCGGTGGTGGCGCTGCTCTCTACCGCGCCCAAAGCTGCCGCTTTTGCGCTGCTTCTGCGCGTGCTTTATGAGATCTTTCCCGCCTTCGATACCCTGTGGGTACCGCTGCTTTGGATTGTAGCCGTGCTCTCGATGACCGTAGGCAATCTGGCAGCGCTGCGCCAGCAGAACGTCAAGCGGATGCTCGCCTACTCCTCGATCGCTCATGCCGGCTACCTGCTTGCGGCCTTCGCCAGCATTGGCTCCATCGGCATTGCTGCCGCCAGCTTCTACACCGCAGCCTATGCCGCCATGAATGTCGGCGTCTTTGCCGTGGTCACGCTGGCGGGCGGCTACAACGACGACCTGCCGATGATCGACGACTACCGCGGCCTCATCTACCGCTCGCCTCTGCTCGGCAGCCTGCTGATCTTCTTCCTGGCCTCGCTGGTCGGCATTCCCTTCACCGGCGGATTTTTCGGCAAGTTCTACTCGTTCTCCGCAGCGGTGCAAGGCGGCGCGATAGCTCTCGCCATCATCGGCCTTCTGAACTCCGGGCTGGCATCGGCTTACTACCTGCGTCTGGCCCTGGCGGCTGCGCAGCGTCCCACCAACGAGGCCGACCGGCCCCAGGGGCGCGCGCCGCAGCTGGGAGTCGCGGTCGGCGCAGGCTTGCTGCTGGCCGTCTCAGCAACCCTGGTGCTGGGCATCGTGCCCGGAGAAGTGCTGCGCACGGCGCAGTCTGGAGCGCATACGCTTCAGTCCATCCCGCCGCAAACCACGGCGCCTGTAACAGCCAGCGCGTCAACCATCCATCCAGCCAAGTTTTGAGCTGATCCCGTCTACGGCGGCGGGATCATAGCCCCATGCTGTTCCGGTACAATTTCATCAATGAAGCTGGGTGAGTTGGCAAGTCGGCTGGGCGCGGAGCTGCGTGGTGATGCGGACCTGGAAGTTACAGGCGTAAACGGAATCGAAGAAGCCGGGCCCAATGAAATCACCTTTGTGGCCAATCCCCGCTATGCCGGGCTGGCGCGCAAAACGCGGGCCGCAGCCATTCTGGTCGAGCCAGAATTCGCGGAAATCCCGGTAGCCACGCTGCGCATTCAGAATCCCTATCTTGCCTTTTCGCACGCGCTGAGCCTCTTCTATCAGCCGCCGGTTTATCCGCCGGGCGTCCATCCTACAGCGGTCGTCGATGCAACCGCGGCGATCGGCGAGGGAGCGCATATTGGCGCCTATGCTGTGGTTGGGCCGGGAGTCCGGCTTGGGCCATACGCTACTCTGCTACCGCATGTCGTCCTTTACGCTGGAGTGCAGACCGGCAGTCACTTCTTTGCGCACGCTCACTCGGTTGTGCGGGAAAACTGCATTCTCGGCGATCATGTGACACTGGAGAACGGCGCCATCGTCGGCGCCGACGGCTTCGGCTTTGCCAAAAACGAAGCGGGACAATGGGAAAAGATCCCGCAATCCGGCCCGGTTCGGATCGGCAGCCGTGTGGATGTTCAGGCCAATGCCTGTATCGACCGCGCCACGGTCGGCGCCACGGAGATCGGTAACGGCACCAAAGTCGACAATCTGGTCCAGGTGGGCCACGGTTCACGGATCGGCGAAAACACTCTTTTGTGCGCGCAAACCGGTTTGGCCGGTTCATCCGTGATTGGAAACAACGTGATTCTCGCCGGCCAGGTAGGCATTGCCGGCCACTGCAGCGTCGGAGATGGGGTGATTCTGACCGCGCAGTCGGCCGTCTCCCACGACGTGCCGCCCGGCAAGATGATCTCCGGTTCGCCGGGCTTCGACAACCGAGTCTGGCTCCGCGCGGTCGCGATCTTTCAGCGGTTGCCGGAGATGCTGAAGCGCCTCGACCGCCTTGAAAAGGAAGTCGCGGGCAGGATTGCGGCCCAACCCACGCAGAATGGCCAAGCAAGCTAAAAAGAGGAGGTCCGGAAATGACGTCTCGACGGAAAATGCCTGGAGTTGTGCTGGCCGCGATCTTCCTGCCGTTCCTGCTAACTGCGACTGGCTGCCGTTCCTACCACGTGGACACCACGGTGGAGAATCAAACCGGGAGCGTCATCAAGCTGCTGGAGGTGGACTATCCCTACGCCAGCTTCGGCGCCGATAGCCTGGCTGATCGGGCGGACTATCACTATCGCATCGCGGTGCAGGGCGCCGGGCCGCTCAAGGTGCAATACACGGCCGCCGACGAAAAGCAGGAGCATATTACCGGTCCCGCCCTCGCCGCAGGCGACGAGGGCAGTTTGCAAATCGTGCTCCTGCCCGGAGGCAAGGCGAAGTTTCTTTCTCACTTCACCCCGCACAGTTAGGACTGCGTGACGGCAGGTACAGTGGGACGCGATAACTCCCGGCAAATCGCATCCAGGATTCCGCGCTGCACTTCTCAGTGCACCATGCTGCTGAACAATGGCGACTGGAGCAGGGCGGCGAACTGCGCGTCAGACGCGGCGAAATGAATGGTAAGATTTCCCGCGTTGGAGGAAATATCCGTAGAGTTCAGCGCCTGCTTCTCCGCATCCGATCCACTCATCTTGCGCAACATAATTGCCGCGGTCATCAGCGAAGAAACGCTCGCCGCCGCAAAGGAGTCGCCAGTCGCGATCGTAAGGTTGAATGCAACCCCGTGCTGGAAGTCCATCGCGTACCAGGAGCCCTGGAGACGTTTGCGCACGGTGTCAAAATCGGCTACTGATCCCGCCTCGCCCAGAATCCCGCGCATCATGGTTTGCGTACCTGAGCCGTCGAGAATACTCCACAGAGGTTCGTAATCCACATTCTGCATAGCAGACATCATGGTCCCATTCGAGAGCATGTTTGGGGTCAAACCGTCGCGGGCATCCAGCGACTTCTGCACCGATTGCTTGCTGCCGAAGATCATGGTGGGGGGATCTACAAAGCAAAGCACCATTCCTGACTTGCCCAGCGGATATAAGCTTTCATTCCGCACCTGCGTGGCCTTGATCTTCTGCTTGCGGAAGTTGGCCAAAATATCCTGTACCGGGAATTGTCC
>JAJZVZ010000111.1 GCA_021846945.1 Acidobacteriota bacterium
GCCAATGGTCTGGCCGGGGCTGTTTGTGATGCTGGTTTTACAGATGAATTAGAACTCCAGCCGCATCGTCAACTGGATCTGCCGCGGTGTGTTGTGCGACGAAAGCATATTCTCAATGCCGTCGTAGTTGCTCGGATTGTTGTAGCCCTGCACGTTCAGTGCGTTGAAGGCGTCCATGTTGAACCGCAATAGCGTTGTTTCCGTGATCGGGAAGACCTTGAACACGGAAAGATCGACGGTGTAGTCATACGGGCCATTGAGATAGGTTCTTCCCCATGGATTGACGCCGTTCACGTTTCCGCCGGGGCCTGGATTGAAGCCCTGGATATCCGTCTTACCGTTCAACAGGTTCATCTGCACATCGTTGGTGTTGTAGTACTTGTCCTGGGCCTTTCCGCAGGGTGCCGTCGGGTTGTAGTTCGTGTCGATCGGCTGGGCATAAGGAACGTAGCTCGACGGCAGACCATTGACAACCGTCGTACAGCCGCTGGACGGCAGATTCGACGGGGCAACGTAGCCATTGAACCACTGATATGCCTCGATGCACTTGCCGCTCCGGCAGTCCGTGACTCTGTGGGCGTGTTTGTAGACGTGGAGCGGATGCGTCGGTCCCCAGTTGCCACTGTTGACGTAGAACGTCTGGGAAGCGATGTTTCCATCACCCGCAAGCTGCCAGCCGCCTACTATTTCATTGACGAAACGGTTGGCGTTACTAAAGAACCGCTTTCCGCGCCCGAATGGCATGTCAATAATGCCATTGAACTGGATATGCTGAAGCGGGACTGAAGTGTCGACGCCGTAGTTCTCAAAGACGTCGAGCGCATGGTACGAGGCATAAGGAGCTATGCCCGCTGGACGCGACGGAGGTGCGATAGGCGCGGTAATGGGTGACGAATTGGGAACTGGCGTGATTGATCCCTGACCAGAGAAAACATAGTCCTGACCGGTGAAGAAATGGCCGTCACGGAAGTAGTTACCACCCACACGGAACGGCTTGGACCAGACATAGACGACCTGGTATGCATATCCGTTATGGAACAGTCTCTGGTAGTTCACCTGTAGTTCGTTGTCGTTCGACCAGCCCACCCGTTCATCCAGGATGTTGCCGCCCCAGGTTGTCTGATCGTACGGTCCCAGAGCCGTGTTGGCATAGTTCGGCAGACCGATCGTTCTTCCCTGCGGCGGGATCGTGCCAGTCAGCAGTTCCCATGCGTAGTCCGAGTAATGGTTGTTGTAATAGTACTGCTGGTCGAGGTTGGTTGCGTGGGTCCACAGCCATGACACGCGCAGCGCGGAGTTGCCCTTGAGCGGCTGCTCAACGGTTGCGTTGGTTTCTGTAACAATATCGGGCGCCTCGTCAACGGGAAGAGTGTAGACGCTGATGCCCGGCAGAAATGCTGTCGTTGATGTGCTGTCCACCACGTTGGCGCTGTTCACGCCCATCACCACTGACTGCGGATTACGCAACAGATAGTTCTGGATACCGTCAGGAGACTGCGTGGCAGAGGCATAGTCCTGGTAGTACCCGGACGCAAAAGGACGATTCTGCGGAATGGGCTTGTAGGTGGTGCGCACCGGAATCGGATAGATATACCGGCCATAGGCGCCACGGATCACAGTACCGTACTTGCCGCCAAAGGGTTGGTATGCGAGACCAACGCGCGGAAGGAAGTTCAGGTCGTAGTTATAAGTTCCCTTCGACGGGATGCCGGCCTGAGAGAACGTCTCGAACTTGACGCCGATGTTCTCCATGTTGGTGATGATCGACTGCGTCGTGTAGTGTTCTGCGATCAGCTTTTGCGGCGAACTGGCCAGGGCAAGAGCGTGGCGGTTCAGGTCAAAGTTTTCCATGATGCCGCCCTTCAGCAAGGTGGCCGGATGGGCTTCGTAGCGTAGGCCGATGTTCCAGGTCAGGTTCCGCGTCATGTGGTAGTTGTCCTGGAAGTAGGCGTCGAACTCCATGTCATGAAAATGGATGTAAGGCGGCTCGAGGTTCACTGAATAATAGTTGGCATCACCCAGAAATGCATCGCCGTTCTGGTTGCCGACGTTGGGCAATCCACCGTAATTCGCGCCCGTGGCTGTGTTGTAGAGCCCGGTGCCCTGGGTGCTGAACTGGTTGTCATCGGCAAACTCGTCAGGCAGATAACCGAAGCGCTCATGCCGGTAGCGGCCGCCGAACTGCATCTGGTGCTTACCCACCGTCTTGGTCAGGTTCTCGTCCAGGTTGGTGATGATCTGGCTCAGACCGTAGATGAACTGCGTGCCGTCAATGGGGTTGATCAGACGGGCGCCATTCTCGCCCCACCGTGGGAAGCCACCCTCACCGAAGTTGTTGGGCAATCCGAGCTTCTTCTCAAAGTCGGCAAACGGCGTGCCGCCGGCGTAGTTGTGCTGGCTCAGCCATTCCTGGCTCAAGATAGTCTCGGAAAAGAACGTCGGCGAAAAGACATGGGTGAAACCGATCGCAGGAGCAAAGTTTGCCGTGGGGTTATAGGCCTGGCCGGTGGAGTTCGCCGGGAAGCCATCTGCGCCACCCAACGCAGGCTCGTCGACCGGATAGTCGCGCAGGTTGTGCTGTACCTGGACGTTGCTGGTATAGCGCAAGTAGCCGCGGTTGTTCTCGTTGAAGACGTGGTCCAGACGGAAGGTCCACGTCGGAATGATGGTCAGGTTGTCGTCGGGCCCCTGCAGGTTCGGCTGGACGAGAGGGTTGAAGCCCAGATTCGCCTGTGGCGTAATGTCGTTGATGATCTTCATCGTCGGAGATTCACGGCCGGCGGGAATCTGATCATTCACAAAGGGCTTGCGGCAGTACGGGTTAGGTGCGCCGGTTGCCGGACAAAATGCGGCGTTATAGGTCGTCGCAGGATCGTAGAGCTGGACTGGGTTGGCAAGCTGGTAGAGAGCGCTGAAGTCGCCACCCCGCATCGCCTGCGTAGGCACATGGAAATACTGGGTGCTTTTGCTGGCCAGCGAGTAGCGCTCATAGGCCAGGAACCAGAAGCTCTTGTTTTTCCCGTGGTAAATGTGGGGAAGAACGATGGGACCGCCCGCGGAGAGACCCCACTCATTGCGGATGTACTCGGGAGCGGAAAAGTTTGCCGGATCCTGACGGGCTTTGGCAATACCGATAGCGTTATTGCGAGCCGTCTCAAACAAAGAGCCATGCACCTGGTTGGTGCCCGATTTGGTCGTAATGACGACCGTACCCGGCGTTGCGTACATGGCACTGGCATCAGTGGTTTCCGCCTGCACTTCCTGGATGGCGTCGGGGTCAGGCTCCTGCGCCTGAGCGGTGCTCGTGCCGCCAAATTGGCGGTTGGTCAGTGGCGCACCGTCTGCAACATACTCCAGCGCTTCGCCAGCAAGTCCATTCAGTCTGGTGCCGCCGACGCTGCTCCCTTCGAGACCGGGCGTGGTCATGCTCAACAAGGTTGACAGTAAGCGCCCGTTCATGGGGAGCTGATTGATTCTCTGGTTTTCCAGCGTCGAGGTGATCGCGCCGTTGTCGGTCGTGGTAAGCTGCACGGCATTTGCCGATACCTGGACCTGCTGCGTCACCGCCCCGGCTGTCATCACCGGATTAATTACAGCAGCCTGAGCCACCAGGAGCTGGATCCTGGTTTTATAGGTCTTGAAATTCGGTGCGCTGACGGACACTGTATAGTTGCCCGTGAACAGAGCCGGCACCTGATAGAAGCCAACATTATTGGATTTTGTGGTGGTGGCTACGTTGGTAGCCAGATTGACGACTTTGATGGTTGCCCCTGGAATGACCGCCCCGGTGGAATCCGTCACTGTGCCTTGAATTGAACCGGCGCCGCTCTGGGCTACGGCCGGCAAGCAACACATTGCCAGCCCGAGTACAGCAGCGATGGCGAGCACGGGTTTATTCCACTTGCGGAACAGACTCGTCCATCTATAGATTGAATTCCTCATCTTGTATGCGTCCTCCTAAACGTCTCTTGTTGAATTGCTGTTGGTCGGGTACGGCAATACCAGAGGCATCGAATCCCAGAACCGCTTTTTTCCGTCTGCTCGACCAGTACAGACCAGGCCTTGGCCGGTGACCGATTCGGCACAACAACATGCCCGCGCTCAGGTTTTGCCACACCTAACGGGACCCGGTTGCACTGGGAGCGCTCTACCCCTGTTGAAGCGGAAACGCCTCGTCGAAGCTCCTTTGCCGCTGGAAATGCGAAAGATGCCCAACCCTGTGCGTTATGCCAGTCCCCGATGTTTCTACTTCCGTTTATGTCCTTTTATTGTTTCGTGTTCATTCTTTCTTTACGGGTCCGGTTCAAATCAGGGAACTTAATGCCACACAGCTGCCAGACTTGCACCTTCTTTTCGACTCCCGGGAAGGTGCGGCCTTAGCTCACGCGTGCCTGAACAGTGACGGGTCAAATTCCTTACAATCCGCAGTCGTAACAGCTACCGTTCAGCGCCCGGCCCCAAAAAAACACCATGAAAATTTCTCTTCCCGTGGACACACTGCACAAGTGAATTTACAGCGATAACCAAGCGGGCATCCATCCGGCTCCGTAAGGTTTGGCTTTTGAAGCTCCTGTAAGGCCGGTAAAAATCAGCAGACATTGTGGCCCAACAAAGCCCTACAGTCAGTGCCCCCGAGTCACTGGCCGAAAACGCACCTCATTAAAGGCACTAAATTCCGCTTCGCTGGAACATGGAGTGCCTACCTCCGTTGGAGTGAGCGATCCTTGCCTCAAGGCGCCGACTCCGGAAGCGCGAATTGCTCTCACATGTAACGCCATGCTCTTCTTTCACCGCTAACAAGCCGTGACCTTCGGGTTAAAGCCGCGTTAGAAGGATCAATAAGGGTATAAAAATAAAGAAAAGGAAATGACTCGCTCCTTAAATCTATATCCATCGCTCCTTTGCTGATGTCTACCGAGAAATTCGGCAGCAGTTCCACTGCTCCACACAGGCGCGGCCGGGCCGTGTCCCTGGTAGCGATTTCCTCTTAGGAAAAAGATTGCGCCCTGCCGAAGCTCGATTTATTGTTATCTCTTCATTGAATCAGAGGTGCAAAATGCATCCGAAGCTTTTGGCTGCCGCTTGTCTCATCGCCTTTGCTGCTATCTCCGCCGCGCAAAAGGCGGCTGCTCGCCCCAAGATCACCGGCATCTCGCATCTGGCGGTTTATACGTCAGACCCGGCCGCCACTGACCACTATTACCGGGCCATTGTGGGAGCGGTCAAACTGCCTGATCCTGAGAATCCCCGGGGCGTTCGCTATGCTGTCAGCTCGACGCAATTCATTGAGGTGCTTCCACTTCCGGCCGGCGCCGGCATCAATCGCCTCGACCACTCCGCCTGGAATACCACCAGCGCCGAGGGGATGCGTCGCTATCTCGCCGCAAAGGGGTGGAAGGTTCCAGCTGGGGTGGAAAAAGGCTCCGACGGCAGCCGCTGGTTTACCGTCAGCGACCCTGAAGGCAACAAGGTGCAGTTCGTCCAGCCCGGTTCGGAGCACGTGACGGCTCCAATGGCGATCGGCCATCACATCATCCACATTGGGTTTCTGGTCCACAGCCGCGCCGCCGAGGACACCTTCTACCGCACACTTCTTGGCTTCCGTCCCTACTGGTATGGAGGCATGAAACCGGGCGAACTGGACTGGGTGAGCCAACAGGTTCCGGACGGTCACGACTGGCTGGAATATATGTTGCGGCACGCCCCGGCAGCATCAGGCGCCAGCACTGCACTCACGCAGAAATCGCTCGGGGTCATGGATCACTTCTCGATCGGTGAAGTCTCAGTACCCGAGGCGTACAAAGTGCTCCAGACCGGCAACCGCCTGGGCGCCCGCCACGATCAGGCGCCCAAGATCGGGCTGGATGGCAAATATCAGTTCAATCTCTACGATCCGGACGGCATCCGGCTGGAATTGATGAACTTCCAAGCAACCCAGAAGCCGTGCTGCTCGCCGTTCACGGCTGCCAGCCCCTCGCAATAACTTCGCCAGTACCGAATGGACGATCTGCCTGGGGCAAAAGACTTGTGACCTAACCCGGGACGGGCAATCCGTCCAAGCTGATTGGGCTGCTTTGGGTTATACTGGATGGAGCATTCTGAGACGAGGGGTATCCCTGTCTCGCAATCAACAAGGTAGAGCGGTCTGCTCTGCCGAGCAAAGAGAAGAATATGCCCAAGTTAAAGACCCATTCGGGCGCGGCCAAGCGCTTCAGAAAGACTGGCACCGGCAAGATCAAGCGGCACCAGACGAAGACGCGGCATATCCTTACGTCGAAGGCGCCAAAGACGAAGCGCAAGCTGGGCAAAGCCCTGATTGTCTCCGATGGCGACCACGCGAAGGTAGCGCGCATGATTCCCTACGCCTGATCGCAGCAACGCCTCCCGAGCAGAGAGGCGCGCTGCAGGGCCCCGGCACAAGCGTTGAACGGGCCCCCGGCAGGCCGGAAGTTTTGAGAATCCGGAACCAGCCGAGAGATCAAGGCTTGCAAATGCGAGTGAAGAGGTTGACCGCCCTGAGCCATCTGGGCCTCCTGCCTCCAGCCGCAGAACCAACGAACGCAAAATGGAGAAACAACCATGCCCCGCGTAAAACGTAGTACCAAACGCCGCGACCGCCGCAAAAAGATACTTGATCGCGCCAGCGGCTATTTTCTTACCAAATCGAAGCTCTACCAGGCAGCGCAGGAGGCCGTCGAGCGCGGCCTGAAGTTTGCCTACACCGGCCGCCGCCTGAAGAAGCGGCAGTTCCGTTCGCTTTGGATCGTCCGCATCTCGGCCGCGGCCAAGCTGAACGGCACCAGCTACTCGCAGTTCATCAGCGGCCTCAAGAAGGCCGGTGTGGAGCTTGACCGCAAGATCCTGGCGGACATCGCCGTGAAGGATCCCGCCGGATTCACTAAACTGGCCGAGCAGGCCAAGGTGGCCCTGGCAGCAAAGGCAGCTTAATCCGAAATATGTGACTGGCGGATAGGATGGCCCGGAATCGCAAGTAGATTCCGGGCCTCGTCATTCTACTGCTCTTCGCGCGGCGTGAATTCCTCAGCGCTGCGCAAGAAGGTCTGCCGCTGAATATGCGCTGAAGCGCCCCCTCCGTGATTTATCCTGCAATTTACGCATGACGAATGACGCAATTCCCAATCTGACGGCATTTGACGAGGCCGCGCTCGACCGGGCCTTTGCCTCCCTGGCGCAGCAGGCACGCGACGCCGCTGCCGCGCTCGGCACATCCGAAGCGATCGAGTCTTTCCGCCTGGAGTGGCTGGGGCGCAGACAGGGCCGGCTCAACGAGATCTCCAGCAGCTGGCTCAAGGCCGCCCCGCCTGAGGCCAAGAAGCTGCTCGGCCAGCGCTTCAATGCGCTCAAGAAACTGGTGGAAGACCTGCTCGACCAGGCCGCTGGCGGCGGACCCAGCGACGCAGCTCTGGCTGCCGAAGCCGTTGACATCACGCTGCCCGGCACGCGGCGTCTGACCGGCGCCGAGCACCCCATCACGCGTACGCTGAACGAGATTGTGAGCGTCTTCGCGGCGCTGGGCTACTCGGTGGGCGTGGGGCCGGAGGTCGAAACCGATTACTACAACTTCGAGAGCATGAACTTCCCTCCCGGCCATCCGGCGCGCGACACGCAGGATACGCTCGTGGTCGCAAACCAGGAGCGGCGCCTGCAGCGCGACCGCCTGCTGCTGCGCACGCATACCTCGCCGGTGCAGATGCGCACGATGGAGTCGCAGCCGCCGCCGGTGCGGATCGTGATCCCCGGCAAGGTGCACCGGAATGATGCCGCCGACGCCACCCACTCGCCCATCTTTCATCAGGTGGAGGGTTTGTGCGTAGACACCAAGATCACCTTCAGCGATTTGAAGGGAACGCTCGATCATGCCATGAAGGCGCTCTTCGGCTCAGCGGTCAAGACGCGCTTTTTCCCATCGTTCTTCCCATTTACGGAACCCTCCGCCGATGTGCAGATCAGCTGCATCTTCTGCGGCGGCAAGGGCTGCCGCAAGTGCAAGCAGTCGGGCTGGATCGAGCTGCTGGGCTGCGGCATGGTAGATCCGGCGGTCTTCGCCTTCGCGGCCGGGAAGCAACCCGCATATGACCCGAAGAAGATCTCCGGCTTCGCCTTTGGCATGGGCGTGGAGCGGATCGCCATGATGAAGTACGGCATCAGCGAGATTGGCCAGTTCTTTGCGGGAGACATGAGGTTTTTGGAGCAGTTTGTTTAGCGAGTTGACACGCTTCGCGCGTTGGCAGGTTGGCGGGTTAGCGGTATGGCTCGAACACGGCACTATCGGGATTTAGTCGCATGGCAAAAGGCGATGGAGTTGGCGCGAGCCGTTTACACGCAAACCGAAGAGTTTCCAAAATCTGAGACCTTCGGGCTGCGTATGCAGTTGCGCCGTTCGGCTGTAAGCGTGGCAAGCCATATCGAGGAAGCTCACGGACGTCTCAATGATGTTGAAATGCGGAAGGGACCGGGTGGAGCACGAGCGGCTATCAATGAATGAGTTGCAAACACAGATTGAGTTAGCGGCGCGCCTGGGCTTTTTCGTAGGTCCTTCAAGTGAGGCATTGCTGGATTTGGGAACTCGCGATGCCAAACTGATCAACGGCTTGCTCGGCGTGCTCGAACCCGACGTTGAGTTGGCAGGAGCGCTTCAACTTGCAAACTCGCCACGCGCATAGCGCCAACTCGCGAAGAGAGATATTCAACCGATGAAAATACTGACAAAATGGCTGCGCGCGTATCTGCCGGAACTCCCCGCGGACGACGCGCAACTGGCTGAAGACCTGACTCTGCGCGGTATCGCCGTCGAGGGCATTTACGATCTCGGCGCCGGCAATGGTTCGCTCTATGAGATGGACATCACCACCAACCGCGTGGATGCAATGAATCACTACGGCATCGCGCGCGAGGCGGCGGCCATCTATGGCGTGCAACTTAAGCCGCTCGACGTTGCTCTACCGCAGGCCCAGGCGGCGAACACACCTTTTTCTGTCCGCATCGAGGCCGAAGATGTCTGCGGGCGGTTCACGGCGCGGGTGCTGCGCGGCATTGGTATCGGCGATTCGCGCGACTGGTTCCCCGGCGCCGAGGTGGCTGTCTACTTTGGCCTGCTCGAACAGAAGCTGATCTCCAACGCCGTGGATGCGACCAACTTCGCATGGCTGGCGATGGGCCACCCGACCCACGCCTTCGACCTCGACAAAATCGAAGGCGGCATCGTGGTGCGTCGCGCGCGCAAGGGCGAAATGCTGAAGACGCTGGACGGCATGGTGCGCCAACTCGATCCCGAAGACCTGGTTGTCGCCGATCATGCCAGGCCGCTGGCGCTCGCCGGCGTCATGGGCGGCTGGGATTCGATGATCACGCCGGAGACGAAGAACGTGCTCATAGAAGCGGCATGGTTTGATCCCATGGCGGTACGGCGGACAGCGCGGCGGCATGGGCTGCATACCGACGCCAGCCATCGCTTCGAGCGCGGAGCCGACTTCGATGCCGCGCCCGTTGCGTCCGCCCTGGTCAGCCGGATCCTGCTGGCCAATGGCGGCTGGATTGAAGGCGAGCTGGTGGATGCGCGCGTTGCAGCTATCGAAAAGCGCACCGCAGGGCGGGCATCCGTGCACCTCGCGCTCAGTGAGGTTCGGCGCATTCTGGGCAAAACAGAAGATGAAGAAGGCATCACGGCCGGAACCGTCGAGAACGTGCTGACGGCGCTCGGATGCCATCTGGCGGCAACCGGACAGGCGGCAAAAGACCAGCCAGCATGGCAGGTAACACTCCCCAGCTGGCGTCTTGATATCGAACGCGAGATCGATCTGATCGAAGAGGTGGCGCGGGTTTACGGCTACAACCGCTTTGCCAACACGCTTCCGGAATTTGGCGAGGGCGTGCGCGCGCTGCCGTGGGCGGAAGCTGAAGTCACGGTACGGCGAACGCTGCTGGCAGCCGGATTTCATGAAGCCATTGGCAGCACCTTCTGTTCGGCGGCCGATGCGGCGCTGACCGCTCCGCAACCTGCGCTGGTTGTGCCGCTCGGCAATCCGCTCAGCGAAGAGGCAGGCACGTTGCGCCCGTCGCTGGTGCCGGGCATGCTGGCCATGATCGCCGGCAACCTGCACCGCGATGTAAGCGATGTGCACCTCTTTGAACTGGGAACGGTCTTCAGCGGCACTACTGAAAAGGTTGATGAGCGGCCGGCGATTGCATTCGGCGCCGCTGGCAGCCTGCCGGAGCAAAGTCCCCTGCATCCCGAGCGGGCGATCGATTTCCACGATGTAAAGGGAGTGGTAGAGCAGGTGTTAGCGCGCTTTCATGCGCAATCTGTCTACTTTGACAGCTTTCCCGCCGATGCCGGTATCATGCCCGCCTGGCTGCATCCGTATCGCGCCGCGCGTGTTGCCGCTCAGGGCCTGAGCGTAGGCTGGTTCGGACAACTGCATCCCCGCGAGGCCGCTGCACGCAAGCTAAAAGAAGCCGTGCTGCTTGGCGAATTGTACCTGGACCGGCTGTACAAATTGCCATTGCGCAGGCCTATTGCCCGCGAGATTTCGCGCTTTCAGCCCGTGCGCCGCGATTTTTCACTTGTTCTGGAGGAAAGCATTCGCTGGGAAAAGATCGACGAGTCCCTTGCGGGGCTGCGCATTCCCGAAATGGTCGAGTGGAGGGTGCGCGAGGTCTTTCGCGACGCGAAGCTGGGCGAGCGCACGTATTCATTGTTGATGGGAGTGACTTTCCAGGCGCCGGACCGCACGTTGCGCGAGGAAGAATTGCAGAGCTTTCAGGAGCGCGTCGTTGAAGCTGTTGGCAAGGCGGGCGCACGTCTGCGGGCCTAGGCGAAAAAACAACTCGATTGGCGCTATACTTGCACGGAAAAGACACCGTTGCGTGGAGGATTTTTTGATGTCGCAGTTTTCATTGAAGCCGGATGCGCCCGATGAGGCACAGCCTGAACAGCAGCAGCACGAGGCTGCCGAACCCGGAGCCCTGGCATTGAGCGCGGACGATTTTTCATCCCTGGAAGAGCGGATTCTTCGTGCCGTCAATCTGGTCAAGCGCGAGCGGCAAATACGGACCGAAGCCGAGGAACGCGCCGCGCAAGCTGAGGCGCGCCTGCGCGAGCAATTGCATCTAACGGAAAATGCGCAGAAGGAACTGGATGCGCTGCGAGCAGAGCGGGATCAAGTGCGGCAACGTGTGGAGCGGCTGGTGGCACAACTCGAAACGCTCGAATTGTGAAGGAGAAACATGGCATCGGAACAATCGGGTAATGCGACCGACTACATTACCGTGGAGATCTACGATCAGACCTATCACCTCTCGGGTCAGGATCCTGTGCACATCCGCGAACTGGCGGCACGTGTGGACGCCAAGATGCGCGCCGTGGCCGCACAGGGCCGCACAGTGGATTCATTGCGCGTGGCTGTCCTCGCGGCTTTGAACCTGGCCGACGAACTGTCGCAGGCAAGCTCAGCCGATCCGCAACTGGGCCATGCGCGCGCTGTCAACCTGCGCGGACTGCTGGATGAGGTGCTTGAGGAAGAACGGAAGACGGGATCGTAAGCAACTGCTGCTGTCTTTTGGCGGCAAGCTTCCAAAAAGGACCGCGCAAGAAGGTAGCACACTCCGCACGTACCGCACAAGACTTGCAATTCTTCGCAAGGCCACATACTATCCGCAATAGAAACCGGCCTGCAAAGCAGGTGGGTGATAAACGCTGGTTGAACCTACATTCATTGAACAGGAGTTCGACTCGACAATCGGTTCTGTGTGCCGTGTCCGCCAGTCCGGAATGCCTAATGAACCGCGGGGAGCTCCACCGTCTTAGGACGGGTTCACCAGCACATCTCTCACGGCCCCGTGGGCCGGATTCTACCTTTCCCTGATGATCCCGCGGCTGCGACTCAATTCGAAATACCGTATGCTGGCATAAGTGCATCCAGTTCTCTTTCACATCGGAGCCATTCTGATCCCGGCTTATGGAGCCGCTGCCGCAGTCGGCGTGCTGCTGGCTCTGCTGCTCACGCAGCGCACGGCCCGCATTGCAGGTGTATCTGCCGGGCAGGTTTGGAACATCAGTGTAGTGTCGTTGTTTGCCGCGCTGCTGGTTTCACGGCTGCTGCTGGTGGTAGTGAACTGGAGCGTCCTGCGTATGCATCCGGCCTGGCTGCTGGGCCTGGCCATGATTCACCATCCATTGCTGGCGGGCACGGGCGCACTGGCGGGTGCCGCAGCCGCAGGAATCTATGCGCGCAGCCAACGGCTGCCCCTGTGGACAGTGGCCGATGTCCTGGCTCCGCCCGTAGCGCTCGGGCTGGCCTTCGAGCAATTCGGTGCATTGCTGGCTGGATCGGGCTATGGGTCCATGGCTGGACCGAAGCTCCCCTGGGCGGTGACTTACACGAGCCCCCTGGCTGAGCGCTGGAGCGGAACGCCGCTGGGGATTCCGCTGCACCCTGTGCAGGCTTATGCGGCTCTGGCCTTTTTGCTTCTGTCGCTGCTACTGCTGCTCTGGCTGCCCTTTCGCCACCAGCAGGGCGATGTGGCCGGGCTGTGGCTTCTGGGGGCGGGTGTGGCTGTCTATCTCACCGAACTGTGGTGCGATCCCGAGGGACGCGGTTCGCTGCTTGGCGGAGCGCTGGACGGTCCGCAAGTGGCGGCCTTGCTGCTGGTGGTGGCCGGCGGCCTCGTGCTGCGGGAACGCGGAGGATGCGGCAAAGGCCATGAAGTTGAAGCTGCTTCTCTTCGAGAAGCGGAGAACGAAGCCAAACATGACTGAGAGCGAAAATGCGGCGCGGCGCGTCTTTGATGTACCGGCAGAAGCCGCTGGACAGCGGCTCGATCAGTTTCTGGCCGCACAACTTGAGGGCGTGAGCCGCTCGCGCGTACAACTGCTCATGGAGCAGGGCGACGTACTGGTGAATGGCAAGCACGAGAAGCCTTCTTTGAAGCTGCGCGGAGGCGAACAGATCGTCCTTACCGGCGAGCCGCATCCTGAGCCGCTGAAAGCTGTCGCTGAAAATATCCCGCTGGATGTGGTGTACGAGGACGCGGATATGGCGGTAGTAAACAAGCCGGCCGGGATGATGGTGCATGCGGGATCGGGTCAAACCGAAGACGCGCGCAGTCGTGGCACGCTGGTGAACGCGCTCCTCCACCGGTTTCGATCGCTCTCCTCGATCAGCGGGGAACTGCGCCCCGGCATTGTGCATCGCCTCGACAAGAACACCAGCGGCCTGATCGTGGTGGCCAAGAACGACCGGGCCCATGCGGCACTCGGCGAGATGTTTGCCCGCCGCCAAATCCAAAAGACTTATGTCGCGCTCGTGCATGGCGCAATCGAACGGAATAAAGGCACCATCAACGCCAGTCTGGGCCGCGATCCTGTACGGCGGACGCGCATGACGGCGCGGCCCACCGAAAATGCGCGAGCGGCCGTCTCCCACTTTGAGGTGCTCCGGCGCATCACCAGCCGTTTCGGTAAGTTCACCCTGGTGCACGTCCGGATTGAAACCGGCCGCACCCACCAGATCCGGGTTCACATGGCCTCCATCGGCCATCCGGTAGTAGGAGATACGCTTTACGGAGCCGCCGGCCAAATAACGGACCAGGCGGCCGCGCAGTCAAAGAGTATAAGGCGAGGCGAAGAACCGGAGAAGCTTCGGCTGGGCCGGAACTTCCTTCATGCGGCCAGTCTCGAATTCGCTCACCCAATTACACGGAAGCTGCTGCGATTGGAGGCGCAATTGCCTGCTGAGTTGCAGCGGTTCCTGAGCCGGCTGGAAGGCGGCTTGAATACGCCGGGAAGCGATTGAGGGGCTGGCTCCGGAAAGGTACGCTTGCTAGAATTGAGGTAACCATGAACAGATTGTTCTTCGGCTTGGTGCTTGCAGCGGTTCTTCCCCCGGCACTATCGCCAGCTCAACAACCCGCATCCACAAATCCGAGTCAGTCCGCGCAAGCAATGGCAAGCCCCAAGGCGAACGCCCAGCCCGGCGCGCCGGCGGCCGATACCAACGCATCAACGACGGATACCAACGCTCCGACGATGAAGCTGGGCGTAAACGAGGTAAGCCTCATCTTCACGGTTACAGACAAGCGCGGGCGCTACATTCCCAACCTTAGCCAGAGTGATTTTGCCCTGCTCGACGACCAGCGGGCGCCGGCCCGCGTCAACTCATTCCACCGCCAGATCAATCTGCCGTTGCGTGTGGGCATCCTGCTCGACACCAGTACTTCTATCCGCTCCCGATTTCAATTCGAGCAGCAGGCTGCAACCGAGTTTCTATTGCAGATCCTCAAAGCACGCAGCGATCAGGCCTTCGTGATGGGATTCGACGTCACACCGGACGTCACTCAGGACTGGACCAATGATCTGGACGGCCTGACCTCGGGCATCGAAAAGCTGCGCCCCGGCGGCGGTACGGCGCTCTTCGACGCGGTCTACACGGCCTGCCACGACAAATTGCGCACCGAGCGCGGCGCCGAACCGGTGCGCAAAGTCATGATTCTGATCTCAGACGGTGACGACGATCAGAGCCGCGTCTACGAAAAAGAAGCCATCAGCGAGTGCCTGCGCGCCGAGACAACCATCTACGCAATCAGCACCAACTGGACGCCCAGCCGCGGACCGGGAGATAAAGTGCTGGCTCAGATGTCAGAGGATACCGGCGGCAAGGTCTTCTTTCCTCCGTCCGTCGAGGAAATGTCAAAGAGCTTCCACTCCATCGAGGAAGAACTACGCAGCCAATACGCCTTGAACTACACCCCGGCCGATTTCAAGTACAACGGCCAATTCCGAAGTATTTACCTCTACTGCACCGACCGGCACTACATCGTGCGGGCCAAGAAGGGATACTTCGCGCCGAGGCAGTGATGCGGCGGCGCGGAGTTTGAAAAGCTGGACAAAGGCAGCGCCTTCCAACGATGGCGGCCGGTCCCTTGATCTGCAGGAATGGCTTCTATTCCCTCGCTGTTCCCGCTTCAATCATTGCCAGCAAGCCGTCCTCATCGATCACCGGAACCTTGAGTTCGCGCGCTTTGTCGAGCTTGGAGCCGGCCTCTTCGCCTGCGACGACAAAGCTGGTTTTCTTGCTGACGGAACCGGCGGTCTTGCCGCCCGCGGCCTCGATCTTCGCCTTGGCCTCATCGCGTGTAAGGTGAGGCAGCGTTCCGGTGAGCACAAAAGTCAACCCCGCCAATTGCACCGAGCGCTGCTTCTTCTCGGCGGTCATGTTGACCCCGGCATGCCTGAGGCTCTCAACAAGCGCCCGGTTCGCGGGCTGCAGATCGG
>JAJZVZ010000112.1 GCA_021846945.1 Acidobacteriota bacterium
GCCACTCCGGCACACAAGGCGGCAGTGGACGCTAAGATCATGTTGGAGAATGATATCGGCGTCACCGAAGTGCCCACGCTGGTGATCAATGGCCGTGCAATACCCGCCAACGCTCCATACGAAACATTGAAGCAGATTGTGGAGTTCCAGGCCAAGCTGGACGGCGTGACTCTATAAGACGATGGCCTTGCGCGGCGCGGTCGAGGATTGCTGAATCCAGCATCCTGCCCGCGCCGTGGCTCAAGCTATGGCTTGACTCGTGATGAACCTGTTGTCCGGTGGATGCTCTATCGGGGACTCGTTCCGGGCACGATGCGGAACATGGGGGAATGCCCGGCTGCCTGGGTTCCGCGGACCACATGGGGCGTAATCACGATCACCAGTGTCGCAAAGTTCTTTTGCATCTCGATGCCACTGAGATCGCTCATACCGGGAATCTCGCTGAGTCCCGGCGTTCCGCTGAGGGCGCGGCTCTCCTGTCTGTCCAATTCGCTCGCCACAACGGCTGCCGTGCCATCGGGAATCGTGACCACGCCGGAATAGGCACGGTTGTTGAGGACGGGCACGCCGTTGAGGGATGGACCGGCCAGGGCATCAAGCGTCAGGTCCACCGTGAGAACAATGTTGCCGTTGCGCATCACGTTTGGCGTAGTCTTAAGGGTAAGGCCCAGGTCCTGGTACTGGACCTGCGGAACCGGGGGAACGGCGCTCAGTTGCGCCAGCAGCGAATTCAGGCTCCCTGAGGCGCCCACGCCGGTGAGCCCCGGAATATTAGGAACGCTGGGCGACAGGCTCGAAAACGAAGAGGTCATGATCGGGTAGCGCGAGCCCAGGCGCAATGTCCCCTGTTCGCCGTCCTCCAGCCGCAATTGAATATCATCCAACTCGCGCGAGTCCGATGAATTCACATTCAGATTGATCGTGGTCGGGCTGGGAGACAGGCCCGACTCGGTGAGCCCGCCGCCAAAGAGCGCAAACCCATTCGAAAATAAACCACTGGATATCTGGCCGGAAGCGAGCAGAATGCCAAGAATCGCCAGGGTATCGCCTGGAGCAGCGAGCCCGGATGAAATAATCTGCTGCACCAGGGCCTGGTTTGCGTTCAGAATGGACTCTTCCTCCGCGAACACGTTGAAGGCGGTAATCGTTTGTGGAAGCTCCAGTCCTGTATTGCTCGTTGAGGAGTGCGCAATCTGGATCAGACGAACGTCGAGCAGGATCTCACTGTGTCCGTCCAGCAGATCGCGCATGGTCCCGTTGAAGGCCTGAAGCGTAGCAGGCGGCGCGCGCAGCGTGAGTGTGTTCGCGGTGGGATTCGGCGACGAGATGGATACGTCAAATACATTCTTGGCCAGGCTGCTTACTTCGGTCAGCTCACTCGGGGTCAGCCCGGAAAGATAAACGGTCTCCAATGCCTGGCGCGTAAACTTCTGGCGGTTGGGCGTTGTGTCGCGGGCCACCAGTACGCGGTGCTCATCGATGGGCACGTAGAACGTGTTGGTCAGCAAGCCCACAGCGCGCATGGTTTCACGGAAAGTTGCGTCACCCAGATCCAGCCGGACCATTTGGGTGCCGACGCTGTCGTCCAGCAAGGCTTCGAGCCCGTAGGACTTGAAAACCTGCTGAACCACCTGACGCTCAATCCCCCGTATGTGGAAGCTGCGCACTCCCGGGGTGGGAGCAAGGCGCACTGGTCCGCCGATCGTTTCTGTTGCGTTCCGATAAACTGGCCGATCCGTATCGAGCCCCGAGATGTCACCCAACTCGAAGAGATGCTGCGTGACCGCGACATTTTGAGGATCAAGTTCGAGCGCGTGTTTCAATGCGGCACGCGCTGCCTCGGATTCGCCAAGCAGCTTGTCCTTGGCCGCAGCCTGAACCAGCGCGGTGACTGCGTGGCTGCGCGCAATGCCGGACGCCAGCCGGTAGTTGGCATTCGTGGGATCCAGCGCGGCCGCGTGTTCATAACCTCGCATCGCATCTTCAAATTTCCCGGCCAGAAAGAGCTTGCTCGATGCGATGTAGAGCTTGACCGCATTCCGGCGGGCCTTGTCGCTCGGTTCTTTGGACTTTGAATTGGCCGTCTTCGCGGCCGTGGTGGAAGAGCCGCTCTGCCCGGCGGGCTGATCAGGCGGAGCGGTCATCTGCGCCTGGACGGCTCCAGGGAAGAGGGCCAGGAGCAAGGTTGCGGTCCAGAATCTGGTTGCCGGCCTTGCCGGCCAGGGCGCGCCGTATTTGGATCGTGGCATGCGCAGGTTCACGGCTCTGTCCGCGTCAGTTCCAGCAGACCGGTCAGCGAAGAGGCGCACGCCTCCGGCCGGTAAGCGAGCAACTCCTCAAAGCTGAAGTTTCCCGTGGCTACCGCAATGACGGACAGGGAATTGGCGCGCGCTGCCTCGATGTCTCGCGGTGTATCGCCAACCACGCAGACACGGGCCTCGGCGCCGGCCAACTCACGAGCCTTGCGCGCGGCGTGGCCAATCAGCTCGGTCCGGACCGGAAACTGGTCGCTGAAGCCACCAAAGCGGAACCACTCCCGCAGCCCCGCCTCTTCGATCTTGATCCAGCCGATCATCTCCAGATTGCCCGTCCCTATACCCAGCAGCGCGCCGCGTCGCGCCAGATGGCGAAGGGTTTCTTCCACGCCCGGCATGCGGACCAGGTCCATCTCATGGCGCTGCTCGGCCACAGTCTGGCGCATGGCTTCAAGGATCGCCTCGATCTGCGATTCCAGCACTTCGCCGGGAATGCCCGCCTGGCGGCAGGCTTCGCGCAGAATTGCGGTGTCGGTATTGCCGTGGAGCGGAATGCCCGCAAAGCCAACCTCGAACCCCGTCACGTGCCGTATGCTGGCGGCGAAGGAGTTGAAGTGGATGCGGTCGCGGGTGCGCAGCAGCGTGCCGTCAATGTCGAACAGGTACGCATCCTGCCCATCCCACACGAAGCCCGGCTCGATTGCAATGCGGGCCTCCGTAGATTGTGAACTTTGGTGCATGTTTTCAGATGGTGCCGTCAGCCCTGACGAAAGTCCTGGCGAAAGGCGCTATACACAGGACGCACGCTGCGGGGCGGACGCTTGAGGCTGGCGCTCAGTTCAGACTGAGTCAATCCCAGATCCGCCATGGCGCGGCTCAACGTGTTGCGATGCATTCCCAGTTCCTCGGCCGCCTTGCACTGGTTGCCCCGGTGCGCCACCAAAACCTCGAGCAGATACTGCTTCTTGAACTCACGCACGGCATCGTCGTAGCGAACACCGCTGGAATGCATTTGCGTGACCAGGCTTTCCAGTTCTCGCTTCACATCAACCTCTTCTTGATTTATGTATTGTAGCCGCTTCGCGCGGCCTTGCGTTGCATTTCATTATGTCCCGTGACTGTCAGGATGCAACCACCCGGGAGACTCCCGTTCCAGCATCCGCAAATCCTTGCGGACGCGCTTTGCAAGTTCTGCCGGGCTCATCCGCGTGCTCAGGTGGCACGCCCCGAAAAACATCCGCGGCAACCTGGCGTCCACCAGCCAGCGCGCCTGCGGGAAGAAGGCCACGGTCACCAGGATCATCAGGGTGACCAGCACAACGCCCTGCACAAATCCAACGACCGCGCCGGCCAGCCTGTCCAGACAACCCAGGCCCATGCGGTGAATGGTCTTGGAGAGAATCATGCCGGCAACTCCGGTTACAACCATCACGGCCAGCGCAATCAGCAAAAATCCGACAGTGTCGGCCACCTTCTCGACGCGCAGCAACGGCATCAGAAGGTGGGCCACACGTCCATAGTTCCAGGCCGCAAGCACCAGCCCGCAAACCAATCCGCCCAGCGAGAAGACTACGCGAAAGAACCCCTGCGCCAGCCCGCCCAGCGTTGAGAGGGCCAGCACAACCACAATGGCCCAGTCTACCCCTGTCATAGTCCTCTCCGTTTTGGGCTTACACACACAGAATTGGGCTCACAGGCACAGATCGCGTCCAGTCAAACGCCGGTAAGCTTCAAGATACTTGGCCTGCGTGCGTTGCACCACGTCGTCGGGCAGGCCGGGTGCGGGCGCTTGCTTGTTCCAGTGAATCGACTCAAGATAATCGCGGACGAATTGCTTGTCAAAGGAGGCCTGGGCGCCGCCCGGTTTCCATTCCGAGCGCTCCCAGAAACGCGAGGAATCCGGCGTCAACACTTCATCGGCAAGGATAATTTCATTCCCGATTCTACCGAACTCGAATTTTGTATCGGCCAGGATGATGCCGTGCTTTTCGGCGTGCGCCGCCGCCCGGTTGTAAATGGCCAGAGTAAGGCGGCGCAACTCGGCGGCGTCAGCCGGGCCTAGAATCTTTTCACTTTCGACGAAGGAGATGTTTTCATCGTGCGTGCCGGACGCGCTTTTGGTGGCGGGCGTATAGATCGGCTCCGGAAGGCGCGAGCCGTCTTTGAGGTCTGCGGGAATTGGAATCCCGCACACAGCTCCGGTCGCTTTGTAGTCCTTCCATCCGGAACCCGCGAGATAACCGCGCGCCACGCACTCCACAGGGAACATTTCCGCCCTCTTCACCAGCATCGAGCGCCCTTCCAGTTGATCGGCAAAGGGATGCAGCGCCGCCGGAAATTCGCTCACTTCTGCGGTGATCAAGTGGTTGGGGGTGATCTCCTTGAGCAGATCGAACCAGAAGAGCGAGATTTGCGTGAGAATCTTGCCTTTGCCCGGGATGCCGGTGGCCAGTACATGATCAAAGGCTGAAATTCGATCGGTTGCCACCAGCAGCAGAGCGTCGCCTGCCGCATAGAGATCACGTACCTTGCCACGGCCAAGCAGAGGAGTATCGCCTAGATTTGTTTTCAAAAGAGCATTCACGGATTTCTTCCACCCCGGAGCATACTGAATCTCCGATTTTCGGGCTATCCCGCCACTTTGTCAATGCGCAGGAAAACGAGAAATGTCCTTCAAAACTAAGACAATAAAGGTGAAGGCCTCCGTTCCGGGGGGATCTTTGCCCCTGTGGAAAAAATAACAAGGATGTGTGACGGCTGTCACAGAATCGGATGCTGACTTGGGCGACACTGCAAATGTCATCATGGTTCGGAGGGCGAGCACGAAAGTCCTCTTGGAGCCGGGTGACACGAGGCAGCAGTGGAAAGGGGAAGCCGCAGCTAGCTTCGTTATGTGCAGGGATCACCAGTAGCCGCGCACTACCGACCTCCAGTGCCGGCTACTGGTTCCCAACAATCTAACTTGTAATTGCAAGTGCCTCCGGAGCGACGATATCCTTCGGAGGCAATTTTCTTGTCTGGCAAATTCCACCAATATCTCACGACATTGCGCAAAGCAGGTTTAGCACTTTCTTGCTGCCTCTACACCAAGCCCAACACAAATTTCTCGTGGAAGAGATCTCCGTTCTCACATCCTTTGCGCGTGCCGGCGCCGTATCTCCTTGCGGCCGCTGTGCATCTGCGCTAGAAGCGGCGAAGCTGCACATGCTTTGTAACGAAGTCATCTTGATGCACGTCAAAAATACAAAGCAAGCGCCATCATGCACGGGCAACTGTGCGCGGTACGGGAAGTGTCAGTGTGAGCAAAATGCGGAAAGCGGGAGAAGATTTTTGCCAACGCCGGAAATGAGTCATTTGGAAAAATCAGCTTGACAAAAGGGAAAACGAGAGCCTATGTTCAAATATCTTTTCAAAAAGTGTTCCTGATGTGACGCGAGGTAACAAGGTAATTCGCGTGATTGGTTACTTCCGCCGGGAACAAACATCTCTGACCAGGTTCTCCAATGGGCTTCAGCCGGCTGCAAGTGGAACGGGGGCAAGCTATGGTGGTCGAAACACAATGCAATGGACATGATGTTAGCGGGCTGCGCGTGGGTGCGGACAACGTACGGCGGTTCTTTCCAAGACGTATTCCATCAATCGAGCTGCAATTGGATCATCTGCGGATTGAGTGCGGGCTGGATGCAGACTTTTGGAATGGTCATCCTGAAATTCGAGACCCCCGGCTGTGTCTTTGGCTGAGGTGCAAGCTGCGCCATGAACATCCATGCCGGACACCGCTTCTTCTTGCGATGACTCCCGCTGGAGTCAACTCGTTCAGGCTGGAAGCAATCCCGTTGGAGCGGCCGACGATGAAAAAAGCTCCACGTTCCGCCGTTGCGGAATCCTCAGATGCGTGCAGGCTGGAAAAGAGAGTCTTTGCTGTTGCCGGATACCGCGGCAAGGTACTCGGATAATGGAGCAATCCGGAGGCAGGCCGTCTCCGTAATGCGCGTGTGAATAGTGCCTGTCACGACCCCAAAACGCAGGGAGAGTGAGGCAGCGCGCTACGCCGTAGCACGCTGCTGTTCCTGGCGGCCCAACCGCACGCTGATCACCTTCGACACGCCCGGTTCCTGCATGGTGACGCCGTAGATCAAATCTGCCACCTGCATCATGCGCCGCGAGTGAGTGACGAGCAGGAACTGCGTTTCGCTGCTCATCGAGCGTAGCATTTCAGCCAGGCGGCCCACGTTTGTTTCATCCAGTGCCGCATCCACTTCGTCGAGTGCGCAGAAGGGGCTGGGCTGGAACTGGAAGATGCCTACCAGCAGAGCCAAAGCAGTCAGCGATTTTTCACCGCCCGAGAGCAGCAGCACATTCTGCAGTTTCTTGCCCGGCGGCGAGGCCACAATATCGAGCCCGCTCTCGGCCTGATTTTCCGCGTCTGTCAACCGGAGGAATGCCTGGCCGCCGTTGAACAGCCGCGAGAAGACATGTGCGAAGTTTTCGTTGATCTGCGCGAAGGCCTCGTCGAATTTGGTGCGCGAAATCTGATCGATTTCACGGATGGTTTCCTGCGTATTCTCGATCGACTCAATGAGGTCTTTACGCTGCGTCTCCAGGAAGCTGTGGCGCTCGGCGGTTTCCTTGTACTCGTCCAGGGCCATCATGTTTACCGGCCCCATCTGTTCGAGGCGCTGGCGCAGCGCGGCGCAGGCTTCCTCTTCGGCGGTCAGTTCCTCCGCGGCCAGGCGGCCGATCTCCGCATCTTCGCGTAGGACCTGGGCCTCGACATTGACCTCGGTCAGGCAACTGCCTTCAAGATGCTCCAAATCGGAGCGCAGCTTCGCCGATTCGCTGGAGCGGCTGGAACGGTCTTCGCGTAACTGGTCGAGTGCCGCACGACCGGTCTTCAATTGCGTTTCCAGAGATGCCAGTTGCTGGCGCAAGGCCTGTGCCTGCGCGGCGATCGTCTGCACCGCGGCCAGGGATTCCGCGCGCGCATCCGCGAGCTCTTTCTGTCGCACAACCAGCGCCGCGCTTTCGGCGGTGCGCTGCTCGCGCTCCGCCTGCGCGGCAGTGTGTTGCTGTTCCAGGGCAAGAACGCGGCGTTCGAGGTCAGCGTGCAGCCGGTCAATGCGTTGGAAGGATGCCTCCGCGCCGCGCCGCCGCTCTTCGAGCCCCGCCAGTTCCGCAGTGAGCTGTGCTGCCTCCTGCTGCAGGCCTTCGCGCTTCTGGCGCAGCAGCGCCAACTGCGCCTGCAACTCATCCAGGCCCGTCTCGGCCTGAGCATGTTCCGCTTCCAGGCGCGCGGCCTCCTCACGCTTCTGGGTGATGACCTGGCGCTTGCTCTCGCATGCCTCCTTGTTGCGCGCGGCTTGTGCCGTCCAATCCTGCAGGCGGCGCTCAATGCGCTGTGCTTCGCCTTCCATCTGCTTCAGAGATGCGCCCAGATTGGCGCTGTCGGTTTCAGCCTGCCGGCGCTCGGCGCTGCGCGCCTCCAGTTGCGCGCTCAGGTCTTCGATTGTCCGGGTCAGCGCCGCTGCTTCCGCCTCGGCCTGCCTCAGGTCATTTTCGAGCTTGCCCAGCCGCCTTTCCGTCTCGCGCAGGTCGCGCTTCAGAGCGAGAGGGCCCTCGCTGGCGGGCTTGCCGCCGGTCACGGTGATGTTATGGAAGCACTCGCCCTCGCGCGTGAGGAAGAATGCATGCGCATATTGCGCGGCCAGGCGTTGCGCCGTGCCGGAATCCTCCACCAGGTAGCCGTGCCCGATCTTGGGCAGAATTGTCTCGAGCGAACGCCCGAATCCATTCAGCACCTTGATCGCATCGCGCAACGGCGTTAAGCCGGGTTCGTTGACGACTGTGGCGCTCGGCTTGAAAAGCTCGCCCTGCGCGTCGGAGTGAATGAGGAACGTGGCTCTTCCATCGACGCCCGACTTCAGCAGCCGGACGCCTTCTTCGGCGGCTCCCCAGTTCTCTACAACGACATAGTTCAGCTCTTCGCGCAGGAACTCATCCACGACGCCTTCATACTCGCCGTTGACTTCAAGAAAGTCCGCCAGCGTGCCCACCGGCGACATGCCCTGGCCCAGGGAGCCGGGCTTGAGCAGCCGGCGTACAGTGTCGGTGGAGTAACTGTGGTTGCGGATCAGGGCTTGCAGAGAATCGCGCCGTCCCACGGCGGTAGCCTGTTCGCTGCGCAGTTGATTGGCGCGGGTGCGCTGCCTGTTTTCTTCCGCGCGCCTTGCCTGCAACTCTTCGCGCAGCGCCGCAATTTCGCCTTCCAGCCGTTTCAGGTCTGCTGCAGCCGACTCATAGCGCGCCCGCGCCTGCGCAGTCTGGACGCCCAGATTCTCCTGCTCATTGCGCGCCTGGCCCATTTCGCCGTCGAGCCGCTCGGCTTCGTGCTCCAGCGCCGCCAGGCTTTCTTCGCCGTGGGCAATCTGGTTGCGGGCGTTGCCGGCCAGGGTCAAAAGATGCATGACGTGACGGCGGTTGGTCTCCAGTTCGCGCTCCGCTTTGAAGACATCTTCGGCTGCGGCGCGCGCCTCGTGCTGGCGAGCCTCCACATTCTGGCGAAAGGCCCGGGCCTCGCCCGCCGCTGTCTCCAGAAAGGCGCGTTGTTGCGCGCGCTCCTCGGCGATCCCGGCTAACTGCGTCTGTGTCTGCTCCAGCTCAGTGCCGGCCGCCGCGATGCGCGCCTCCAGTTCGCCGATGCGCTCGGTGTTGCTCCGCTCGCGCGCCGTGGCGCGTTCCAGTTCGACAGCCGCCTGGTTGGCACGCTCTTGCGCCTCGTGGCCTTGCCGGTCCAGCTCGTAGCCGCGCTCGGTGAGCGTGTGCTGGCTGGCCTCCTGCTCATCGATCTCCGCCGCCGCCCCGTTGATGCGCTCTGTGAGCGCGGCAATCTCTTCGTCCAGCCGCGCCTGTTCGGTGTCCATCACGGCCATGCGACTGGCCAGCACCACGCGCAGGCGCGAGCGCAGTTCGTCGCGCACCGCTGCAAAGCGTTCCGCCTTCGCCGCCTGCCGCTTCAGGCTGTTCATCTGGCGCGTGACTTCCTCAAAGATGTCGTCCACGCGGGCCAGGTTCTGCTTGGCGCTTTCCAGGCGCAACTCCGCCAGCCGCTTCTTGGTCTTGAAGCGCGTAATGCCCGCGGCTTCCTCGATGATGGCGCGGCGATCGTGCGGCTTTGAGCTGAGCAGTTGTCCGATGCGCTCCTGCCCAATGATGGCGTAGCTCTCCGGCCCCAGGCCGGTGCCCATGAAGATGTCCTGAATATCGCGCAGGCGGCACAGCTTGCCGTTCAGCAGGTACTCGCTCTCGCCGGTGCGGAAGAGCCGCCGCGTGATGACAATCTCACCCTTCTGCGGTGTGCGATGAAACTTGCGGCGGCGAATCTTGAGCACCACCGCTTGCGGTCCTTCGACGCCTTCGGCGGTGGGCTGCGCGTTCTCAACTCCATCTTCTTCGATGACCTGGCCCGGCTGCTCGGCAGCGATGATCTCCTCGGCTTCGGCGGCGCGCTGCTTGCGCGCCTCGTTCTCATCCCAATCCTCCGGACCGTCGTGATCCACGACGACCTCCGGCTCCACGGGCACGGGTCCTTCGTACGCCGCTGGATCGACCATCGTCAGCGTCACTTCCGCCATGCCCAGGGCCTTGCGGTCACGCGTTCCGGCAAAGATCACGTCCTGCATGTGCGTGCCACGCAGGGTCTTTGCGCTCTGCTCGCCAAGAACCCAGGTTAAGCCGTCGAGAATGTTTGATTTGCCGCACCCGTTCGGCCCCACGACGACGACCACGCCGGTACCCGGTACGGCAACCTCCGTGCGGTCGCAGAAGCTCTTGAATCCGAGGATATGGATCTTCTTTAGTTTCAGCATCTTCACTCCAAATGGGCGGACTGCCGAGGAGAACTTCCGCCCGTTGCCTGAGTCTCCCGGCGCTGCCAGCGCGGGAAGAAAGAACCTGTCTATGATTAGAGACTTTAAGGAGCCAGGAGGGCAGGGTCAACGGCGAGAACAGGTGCTTTTGTGGATAAGGAGGGCCGGAATTGCTCTTCTTCGAAAATCTTCCCGAAAGGATGCATTTGCAAGGATTTTTGCCTTACTTTTGCACAGCCTGTCCTTCGCTTTTTTCCCAGCTTTGTAATACCGAGGCCCCAACCGAATGCCAGATTACCTTCTCTAACGCGCGCAGCGCCTGCGGGCGCGGGAAGCCCGGCCGGCTGGCCATGCGGATAGTCCGGACGATTCGTCCTGCCAGAGGCCGCAGCACAATCTCGCGGTGCGCAAACAAATCAGCGGAGAGCGCCGGAATCAGCGTGACACCGTAACCGGCGGCGACCAGGTTTACCAGCGTCTCCAGGGTTGCCGCCTGCATGGAGCTTTGCAGACTGCCCCGCGCCGGGCCGTGCTTGCCGCCACAGGCCTCCAGAGCCTGGTTGGACAGGCAATTCCCCTCGGCCAGTACCAGCAGCTCCTCTGAGAGCATTTGCTCGTTTACCAGCTTTTCGCTGGCCAGCCGATGGTTGACGGGCAGCGCGGCCAGCAGCGGCTCGTTGAACAATTCGATCTCGGTGATTTCCGGCGCATCGGCGGGCGTGGCCAGCAGGGCCGCATCCAGGCGGCGATTGCGCAGCCCCTCGATCAGCGAGCGCGTCTGATCCTCCCACAATTCGATGGTCAGCCTCGGATACGCCTGCTTCAGCGGCTTAAGAATCAGCGGGAGCAGATACGGCGCCAGGGTGGGAATCACGCCCAGCTTCAGCGGCCCTACCAGCGGGTCACGCGACGCGCGAGCCAGCGCCTCCATTTGCTCGGCTTCGGCCAGGGCGCGCTGCGCATGGACCAGGATCTGTCCGCCCACCGGCGTCAAATCGACGCGCTTGTTGGTGCGCTCCAGCAGGGTGACACCCAGTTCCTCTTCGAGTTTGCGGATCTGGTTGCTCAGCGTTGGCTGGCTGACGTTGCAGACTTCCGCTGCCCGCCCGAAGTGCCGGTGCTCGGCAACGGCGACAAGGTAACGAATCTCCTGTAAATTCATCTACTCGCTCACGCGTTTTCTTTCTATAAGCATAGACCTTAACAATCATCGTTAAGGGAACAATCGATTTCTTATATTGCTCCGCGCGGGCCCGTCGATGTGCCGGACTGATGGAGCGTCTGTTCACTTCCGCTGGATGCGCCACGCGCGGCAGGGCCGGGCGAAGCCGCATCAATTGGCCAGCACGGCCCGGTAGCGTACTTTGCTCTTCTTCACTTTTTCAATGGCCTCATTGGCCTTCGCCATTGGGAAGATCTCAGTCTGCGCTTTCACGCCGTGGCGCGCGGCCACGTCGAGCATCTCGCGCAGGCGCGAGGGGCTGCCGATTGGGCTGCCGCTGACTGAGCGCAGGCCGGAGATGAGCGGAAATGCCTGCAACGTGACCGACGACGGAGGCACACCTACAAAGCACAGCGTACCCGTGGGCCGCAGCGCCTGAACATAAGTGCACCAGTCATGGTCGGCGTTGGCCGTGGTCAGGATGAAGTCCTGCGTGCCGGCTGCTTCTTTCATGGCCTTTGATTCCCGCGTATTTACGAAATGATGCGCTCCCAGCGCGCGCGCCTCGTCTTCCTTTGAGGCTGAAGTGGAGAAGGCCGTCACCTCCGCGCCGAAGACCCGCGCGAACTGAATGGCGATGTGCCCCAGCCCGCCGATGCCCACGACGCCCACACGCGATGCCGGGCTTACGCCATGATTGCGCAGCGGGTTATAGACCGTGATGCCCGCGCAGAGCAGCGGCGCGGCGTGCTCGCTCTCAAGGGCATCGGGAATCGGAATCACAAAACGCGCGTTGGCGCGCACACGCTCGGCGTAGCCGCCGTTGCGGTGAACGCAGGTACCCTCGGAATGCGGGCAGAGGTTTTCCATGCCGCGCGTGCACCATTCGCAGTGGCCGCATGAGTTCGACTGCCAGCCCAATCCGACGCGCTGACCCGTCTTGAGTGACACCACGTCCTTGCCCACCGCAGAAACCTTGCCGATAATCTCATGACCGGGAATGAACGGATACTGGCTCATGCCCCAATCGTTCGAGATCAGGTGAAGATCGCTGTGGCAAATGCCGCAGTGAGTGATGGCAATCTCTACTTCCTGCGGACCCAGGTCACCGGGATCGTAGTGGTAGGGCAGGAGTTCGGCTCCCGCCGCGTGGACAGCTAGTCCTTGAATCTGGGCCATGGTCTTCTGAAGTCCTCACTCCGCTAAGAAGAGACGCACCAAACCGGCGCAACCAGCCTCAGGCTCTTTTGCACTGCAACTGCGCTGATCGGAACTAGTGTAACCCGCCGCCGGGTTCGATGTGCAGACTAAGAATCTGGTAGCCGCTCAAAACGCCACCCGCCGGCGCTTCGGCCACTACTTCGGCTGATTCTCCGTTGAGGCTGACGTCCTGGCCGGCGCGCAAAGGCTCCAATGCGTTGGCAAAAGAGAGCGGCAGGCTGGAGAGGGTTTGGCCATCCATCCCGGCTTGCACTTCGGGCATGAGGAGGCTGACATAGATGCGGTTGGAAGTATGCAGACGCCCGGCCTCATTCAGCAGTGCCGCCAAATCGGGCGTGCGGCCGGGAAGACTCGGCTGGTTCAAAGTCCGGTCCAGCGTTCCCGCATCCGAGATAAGCAGGCGCAGACCGCCGGCGCCGAGCCTTGCTGGCAAGGTCACGGGAATCCTGACGTTCCGCTCCGCCTGGCGCCAGGGGCGGATTGTCGCTTCAACCTCGACGGTGTCGCCGGCGTGCACGATGTTATTTGACACAAGACGCGCGCTTTCCAGTTCCACGCGAAGGTTTCTGGGAATGGCCTCGACATGGACGTTAATAGATCGCACTGGTCCCAGGCGGTCGGTGTTCGAAAAGAACTGCGTGAAGCGCTCTCCGGCCAGCAGCGCGGCTTCCATGGACGAAGGCATCGAGCCTCCGGCTGAAATCCACATATCCAGAGGAGATGGCGCATATCCATCCAGATCGATGCTTCCGGTCAGGTGATAACTGGTGGATGCCGTGCTGGCGTTGGTCTGCAGCAGCGCATTGTAGAGCACGACCTGCATAGCCTGCGGCGTGAGCGAGGGCTGATCGAGGATCTCGACGTTGACTTTGCTCTGTCCCTCGGGTCCATCGAGAGTAATGTGCATGGGAATCATGCGCGCCTGCGCGCCAAGAACACCGAGAATTGCGGATTCACGATCCTGGGTAATGGCGCCGACAGTGGCGCCGGTGTTGATGATCTTGAAGGCGTTCAGGGGCGAGGCCAGCGTGGCAACCACGTCGGCAGTGGTCATCGGCAACGAAACCGGCCCGGCTTGCAGAATCGGATGGCCGCACGCCAGCAGATGCTTCGCATCCACATAGGTTACCGTGCAGGTGGCCGCAATCTCCTCGTCGCCGCGCACCAGTTGCGCGCTTACCGACGAACCCGGCACCAGCGAGGCCTCGGCCGCAGTTGATATCTTCGTGTCTATTTCAGAAGAACTGCCCATACCGCCGGCAGCGACCGAGTCCAGGCTGGTGCCGGCCATCTGCTTCTGCCACATCCTGATTGCTTCAGGCCGAAATCCGCTCATCACCAGCGGCGTCTCCATGGCCTGGAAGTTGGTGCTCGGGTCGATCAGCGCGTCGCCGGAACTGACCGGTGCAGCCGCCGGGGAGGACGAGCTTCGTTCCGCGGCGGCAGGCGGCACAGCAGCGCCGGGCAGTTTATTTACCTCCAGCATCTGCGCAATCGGCGTAATGCCGGCGATGGGATCTTTGCTGAACTGGCCAATGCGGTATGAGAGCGCGCCCAGCAGCTTGTTGCCAATGTAGACGGGACTGCCGCTCATGCCTTCAACCACACCCGTGTATTCGGGCCGGGCGCCGTGTAGCTGGGCCAGGATCATGTCCTGGCCGGGGCCGCGCGCTCCGCGAAGCACACCCAGGATCTCCACATCCATCGGTACGGGCTTGGTGCCCGTGAAAACCGTCCACGCTGTCGCCGTCATGCCACGGCGCACCTGGCTAAGCGGGAAAAAACCACCCCCGGGCGCGGGCGGGCGGAGGTCCGCTGTTCCGTTCGGCCGGGATCGTTGCCCGGGTGATGAAGTTGCGCGGCCAGAAGGGGTTTGCGCAGCAAGCAGGACCGCGGCTGGAAATGCGGTCGCAATACCGAGGACGGCTGCCAGCATTCGGATCCGATGCCGGACTTCCTTAGAACAAGTTTCCACGTCTATAAGAGTACAGCCAGCCGGGCCGTGGTTGCGCGCGCGCAAGAAACGGCTGCAGGGAGCCGACCAACAAAGCACATTCGCTCTGGCGGTTTGCGCGCTTCGTTTGTAAAGCGCGGGCTGTGCTTTTGCTGCCAAGATAGTGTTTTTTCCGGCCGCATGAGCCAAACGCCGCCGGAGCAGCAGATCGAAGTCCAGGACGATGAAATGCCGGGGGAACGGAATCATCCCGAATCGTTGGAAGACTGCTACAATCCCCTATGCTGTTGAGCAGAGAGGTGGCCATGTACCCATCGCGCCGATTCGTCTCTTTCCAGCGCCGACTCCCGCTTGCGGTGCTGGCTCTTTTCGTCATGGCGGTTGCCTTAACGCCGGTTGGACGGTCGCAAGCCCAGCAGCCCGCCAATCCCCAATCACAGCAGACCGTTCAGACTCCGCCGGCCTCCGGTGGGCCTTCCGGGGACTCCGGCGTGATTGCGTTGCCCAAGAAGGCGCCGGCCGACGTCGCTCCGGTTCCGGCGCCGCCGCGTCCGGAGTTTAAGAATCCGCCGGGGGCAGGGAATTACTCGCTGCAGTTGAACGTCCCCGAAGTGACACTGGATGTGGGCGTACTGCTTCAAAAGACCGGCCAGTTTGTTCCCGGCCTTCAGCCAGGCAACTTCCGCGTGTTTGAGAACGGGGTGCAGCAGAAGATCATTGGCTTCAGGCGTATTGAAGCCCCGATCACGGCGCTGCTTTTATGTGAGTTTGCCGCGCACGGCTGGCCGTTCCGATAGATC
>JAJZVZ010000113.1 GCA_021846945.1 Acidobacteriota bacterium
GATGGAAACTTCACCAATCTCCCATCACCCGAGCACCGAGGGCCACCCTCAAGCAAGGCAGTGATTTAAATCACCCCGTGATTCAAAATCAATGAGAAAATCGGCACGTACGGAAGTGGCGCACTTTCTCCAAACTGATAATAGGATATACGAGATCAATCATTTACGCGGCAATGCCGGTATTTCACTTGCCCCTGGCGCCAAGTTGATCGTGCGTCCAGGCTGCGAAAATCTTCCCTGAGTCTTCGTCTAATGTTCCATGGTGCGTTCAAATGCGTCGACGATCTTCTCCACCGAGATCGTACAAAAACGTTCCAATTCAGCAGCTGCCGGCAATAGGGGCACATCGGGCGCTGTAACGCGCAGGATGGGCGCCTCCAGGCAATCAAATGCCTGTTCGGCGATTACCGCGGACACTTCGGCACCGATCCCCAAGGTCCGGTTATCTTCATGCACGATCACAGCGCGGCTCGTTTTGGCCACCGAATTGAGGAACGCATCTGTATCGAGCGGAGCCAGAGTTCGCAAGTCCACGACTTCGACATCGATTCCGTACTTCTCTTTCACCGCCTCTGCCGCTTGCATCGTAAGCTGCAAAGTGTATCCATAAGAGATCGCGGTCAGATCCGTTCCCTTGCGGCGGACCTCGGCTTTGAGAAGTGGTACGGTGTAATCCTCTTTAGGAACTTCTTCTTTCAGCGAGCGATAGAGCTTTTTGTGTTCGAAGAACATAACCGGGTCGTCATTGCGGATGGCTGCCTTGAGCATGCCCTTGGCGTCATAAGGAGTGGAGGGCGCCACAACGATCAGTCCTGGACAATGAATGAACCAGCTCGTGAGGCTTTGCGAATGGGAGAGCCCGCCACCAACGCTACCGCCGTAGCAGACGCGGACCGTGATGGGGCAGGTCTGTGTTCCGGCGCTGCGATAGCGCAGCTTGGCCGCCTGCTGCGTAATCGCATCCATGGCCGGGGTGATGAAATCGGCAAACTGGATCTCGGGGACGGGGCGCATGCCCGCCATCGCGGCTCCGATTGAGGAACTGACGATGGCGCCTTCGGCAAGGGGCGAGTCGATCACGCGTTCGGCCCCGAATTTCTCCAGGAGCCCCTTGGTCGCCTTAAACGCGCCGCCCATCTTGCCCACGTCTTCACCGATGATGAAGACATTGGGATCACGTTCCATCTCCTCGTGCAGCGCGGAGTTGATGGCGTCGATGTAAGTCATGACTGCCATTACTGCCTCCTCGGGTATTGCGGACTGTAAGTCTTTCGCTCCAATTCACGCTCGCGAATGCTGAAGGAATACACGTGATCGAGAGCTTCCTCAGCCTGCGGTGCGGGCGACCGCTCAGCAAAGGAGATGGCCTCGTCGATCTCGCGATTGATATCCGCCAGCAACTCTTTCTTCCACTGTTCTGTCCACAGATCGCGCTCGGTCAGATAGCGCTCCATGGCTGCAATGGGATCACGCGACTTCCAGTACTCCACTTCGGCGGAGTCGCGGTACTTGGCAGGATCAATTTCGGAGTGCCCGTACCAGCGATAGGTCTTCGACTCAAGCAGCGTTGGACCGCCACCGGAGCGGGCCCGCTCGATGGCCTCTCGCATCGCCGTGTATACGGCGACCACATCGTTTCCGTCCACAGTAATGCCGGGGATCCCGTATGCCTGCGCTTTCACGCTTATATCTTCGACCGCTGTCTGCAGCGCAACGGGAACAGATTCCGCGTAGAGGTTATTCTCGACCACAAAGATCATGGGCAATTTGTGAACGGCCGAAAAGTTCACCGCCTCATGCCAGAAGCCCAGGCTTGTCGAGCCCTCGCCCGATAGCGCCACGACGACGTAGGGTTTGCGGCGCATTTTGTGAGCCAAGGCGATCCCTGTACCGATGTTCAGTTGCGCGGCAATGGTGGAGGACGGGGTGATAATGTTCAAAGGCGCATAGCCGCAATGCGCTGGCGCGGAGCGGCCCTGGTCAGGGCTGTCCTTGCGCCCGTAGATGTGCGCGAACATCAGCGGAAGCGGCGTTCCCTTCATGATGTGAGCCACAAAGTTGCGATGGGAGGGCGCGACGGTGTCTTCCGGCAGTAAGTCAATCGTAGCCCCGACTTCTGTAGCCTCCTGGCCGATGGCATTGAAGTAATTGCCCGCGAACCGGCCCTGGCGATACAGCACGCGAATGCGATCCTCAACAGTACGGCATTTCAGCATGTAGGTATAAAGACGCCGAAGCAAAGCCGAATCGAGGTCCTTACCCGATGAATCCGTGCCTGGCTGAAGTGCTCCGGTCCCGATCAGATCCTGGGTAGTTGTCATTTTGATCTCTGCCCGTGCGCAACCCTGCGCAGGTCCTCCATTCCTCCATCTTTCGCTCATGCAGAGATGCCTGCAATGAGACGGCTGTACTACGCATACAAACAGGAGTCCCATAGAAAAACAGGTATCTAGGAGCGAAAATAAGCTCTTGATTCGGTGCAGATTGCGAGACGAACTTGCCCGCTGGGTCTTGAGAGCAAATTCGCGTCCGTCTTAGGATCCGGTACTCAGTTCGGCGGTTCCCCATCCTATTCCGATAGTGGAGAAGAGTGTCGATGCCAACCAACGTCATCATGCCCCAGATGGGCGAGTCGATCTTCGAAGGCACAATCAGCAAATGGCTGAAACAGGTGGGCGATCCAGTGGAGAAGGACGAGCCCCTGTTCGAGATCTCCACCGATAAGGTCGATGCCGAAATCCCCTCGCCCATCGCAGGAGTGCTAAGCGAGATCAAGGTGGAGGAAGGCGCCACCGTACAGGTGAACACAGTGGTCGCGGTGATCGCGGACAACGCTACAGAAATTGCTCCCCGCAGAGTGCCCTCGACGGACGCGCCGGAGGTTGCACCTGGAGTGGAAGAAGCAAGCGCTGCCAGTTTGAGCACTCCACCCGCGACACCATCAACTTCCTCGGCGCCGGCGTCCTTCGCTTCGCCGGTGAGCACGGAAAAGCATGTGAAGAGCTCGCCTCTAGTGCGGCGCATCGCAAAAGATAACAATCTGAACCTGGAGGAGATTGCCGGCACCGGCCCCCAAGGGCGCATTACAAAAGAGGACGTGTTGCACCATCTGGAGCAGCTGTCAACTGTGGCTCGGCCCGCCGCATCTGCACCTTCGCCGGCTGCTGCTCCGCCACAACCGCCGTCCGACGCCCTGCCGCCCAAACCCGAAGCGCCAGTTCCACTTGCCGAGGCTGCAACTCCTCCCGCTGCGCCCTTGCCCGGTGAAACTGTCCCGCTCTCGAAGATGCGCGGGATCATTGCGCAGCGCATGGCGGAGAGTTGGCGGACCATTCCCCATGTGCACACGGTATTCAAGGTCGATATGACACGCGTTGTTCGCCTGCGCGAGCGCGAAAAGGCCACGTATGAGCAGCGCAATGGCGTGAAGCTTACGTACATGCCATTCATCGCCGTCGCCGCGGTGGAAACACTGCGCAAGTTTCCCATCGTGAACGCATCGTTCGAGAACAACTCCATTCACTATCACCAGAATGTCAACCTGGGGATTGCAGTGGCGCTCGAATGGGGATTGATTGTGCCGGTGGTGAAACAGGCGGAGGAGCGCAACTTCCTGGGACTGGCGCGCGCCATCGCCGATCTTGCCGAGCGCGCCCGCACCAAGCGGCTTAAACCCGACGAGGCAGGCGGATCGACGTTCACGCTCACCAACTCCGGCATCTTCGGCGAGGAGTTCGGCACGCCAATCATCAATCAGCCGGACTCGGCAATCCTGGCTATCGGCGGCCTAAAGAAGGAGCCGGTGGTAGTGACTGACGCTCAGGGCAACGAATCCATCGCCGTCCGGTCCGTGCAGCATTTCTGCCTCGGATTTGATCATCGTCTTATCGATGGGGCCGATGCCGGCAAGTTCATGAGCGAATTCAAAAAGACTCTGGAGAACTGGAGCCAGGACATTGGCTGATCACGGTTTGACTCACCTGTATCTTCGCAGTCCTAGTTTACCCTGGACTGCGTGACGAACCGCCGACAGCGCGTTTCGCAGCTTAACTAGAAACCCAACTTCTGCACTACACTGCGAATTGCCTTGGCGCTTTTTCGCAGTCCCTCGTCTTCTTCCGCGCTCATCGGCACAGGCAATGCGTATTCCACACCGCGCCGATTCACAATGGCAGGCATGGAGAGACAGACGTCATCCAGACCGCGATACTTTGTTAGATGAGAGCTCACCGGAAGCACCCGTCCCTCGTCCCACAAAATTGCCTGGAGAATGCTGCTAACCGCAAGGCCGATTGCATAGTTGGTCGCACCTTTGCCCGCAATGACTTGATCTGCGGATGTGCGAACGTTTTCGAAGATCGCAGTGCGCTGGGCTGCGGTCAGCCGGTTGGGGTAGATCCACTGGTCCAGGGGAACATTGCCGATGCTGGCGCTCGACCAAAGCGGAATCTCGCTGTCCCCATGCTCCCCGGCTATGTAGGCGTGTACGTTCTGCACGGCAACCTGGCAGTGCTGCCCCACGAGAAAGCGAAAGCGCGAGCTGTCCAACACCGTCCCACTTCCAAGAACACGCCGGCTCTCGAAACCGCTGATCTTCAGCGCCACGTACGTCAGTACGTCGACGGGATTCGTCACCATTAACATGATCGCATCCGGAGCGACACGGACGATCTCGGGGATCAGCTTCCTGCAGATTGCGGCATTGGTTTCGGCGAGATCGATGCGCGTCTGGCCTGGTTTCTGCTTGGCGCCTGCAGTGATCACTACGGTGTCCGACCCCTTCAGCACTTCAATATCATCAGAGCCGTCGAGTTGCGCTTCGGGAACGAACATCAGCCCGTGGTTCAGATCGAGGACTTCAGCATGCAGTTTTGCTTTCGCAACATCGAAAAGGCTGATATGCTTGCCGACTCCCCGGACCATGCAGGCGTACGCGATCGTTGCCCCAACGCTGCCAGCGCCTATAATGCCGATCTTTTGCTTGCGCTCTCTTCCCATACCCAATCCCAATGATGCTGTAAACGATGCGAGACAATCGTGACGAACTATGGGGCACGCTTCGCCATGCTTTGCCCAATTCCTTCGGCCGCCCCTCCCTCATTTAACCATCTGCACTATTCGTGAGCACTGGGTTCTCCCAGATCCCGTCCTTAGCAATCAGTTGACCGGCTTCTTCCGGTCCCCAGGTGCCTGGTTTGTAGGTATAAAGGGGAGTCACATTTCCAAGAACTGGTTCCACGATTCGCCACTGTTCCTCGACGACGTCCTGGCGAGCAAACAATTCCTTAATGCCTCTGCTTGCGTCGTCAAGGAGTCTCTCGTAAGGATGCGTATTTTCTGCCGCCTGACGATGCATCTCAAGTTCTACATCGCGCCCCACCATACGTTCTCCGGGAATTTTGACTCGCAGTCCAAGACCGATCATGACATCCGGCCCCAAACGAATCCGCATGTGCGCTGAACTGGAAGGCACCAATTCTCCGAAAGTCTCGCGCGGCGGCCGCTTGAATTCAACAACCGCCTCTGTGCAGGTGACCGGCATCTTCTTCCCGGCACGAATGTAGATGGGGACACCTGCCCATCGCCAGCAGTCGATCGAGAGGGTCAGGGCAACGAATGTCTCAATGCGAGAACCCGGCGCCACACCGGGTACAGACGGATACCCCTGGTATTGGCCTCGAACAATGGACGCCAATGTAAGGGGCGGGATTGCCATCATCAGGTCGCGCTTACGATGGCGCACAGCGTCGTGGTCCTCGCCCGTGGGCGGATCCATCGTGAGGTGTGCCACGACCTGCAGCATGTGGTTCTGCACGACGTCGCGTAAAGCTCCGACTTCGTCGTAGAATCTGCCCCGGTCTTCGACACCGAATTCCTCCGCCATCGTGATTTGAATACTCCGGATGTGATCCCGGTTCCAGATCGGTTCGAACATAGGGTTGGCGAACCGCGTGTAGAGAATGTTGCGCACAGGCTCTTTGCCCATATAGTGATCGATCCGATAGATGCTATCTTCGGGGAAGAACTGATGCAGCGTGGAACTCAGTTCCTTCGCCGAAGCCAGATCCCGTCCAAACGGTTTCTCGACAAGAAGCCTGGAATTGGCAGCACAACCGGATCGCGTGAGATTCTCCGCAACTATCGTGAAGAGATCTGGCGGAATCGCCAGGTAGTGTAGTGGGTGCTGGGCTGCGCCTAATTCGCGGCGTAACGCGGCAAACGTGTCTGGGTCGTTATAATCGCCATCGACGTACCGCAACAGGCCGAGAACCTTCTCAACTGCCCCCGGATCTCGGCCGCCATGCTTCTCCAAACTGTCAATCGCCCGAGCCTTGAGTTGATCAAGTGTCCATCCTGCCTTCGCCACACCGATGATCGGCAGTTCCCATCCCTCATTGCGAACGAGAGCCTGCAGCGCGGGAAAGATCTGTTTGTACGCAAGATCGCCTGTAGCGCCAAAAAAGACAACCGCATCTGACCGAATGCTTGCCATCGGCTGTACTCCAAACTTCGACCGCCAACGCGGAGATGGTTCTCTTGTCGTGTCGGCGTCTGCGCAAGCTGAATGCAACCCTTGAGTTGATCGCTGATCCGCGCAGAGACAAACTCCGCCCGATCAGCCTGCGCGTGGCGTGTGTTCGAGAAGGAGAGGATCGGGCCGGATCAGGTCTTGTTTGAGGACTCGGTCTCCGGCCAGGCGATCGTAAGCAGGAATGCGCTCTCTTCGAGCGCCTCCACATCGTGCTCGAGGCAGCGCTCGAGCGTCAGAAGATCCCCCGGCTTCAGGTCTTCCATACGGTCTTCGGGAAGATGGACACGAATCTTGCCTTGAAGCGCATGGATGGAAATCGGTCCTTCCGCGCGATGATGGCTCATATAGCTTCCCGGCTTCATCCGCACAAGAACGATACGGAATTCCTTATACTTGACCAGCGTTTCGGCGCTTCGGGCGGATTCCCGCTGCCATGACGGCGCAGCTTTCAGCTTTTCAAGCTCATTACCGATGTTGTGCCGGATGATTTGTTCCGCAAGTTCGGGAAGGCGTGTGAGAGTTCGGCGTTCACTTTTCATAGAGACTCCTGGAGGATTCACCCAAGGCTTTTGATGACAATTCCGGGAGCAATGTGCTGCTTGTGATAACGATCATGCTTGAGGCTATTCCGTTTGCGGACGGCACGAAATAGTCCGAATGTCATCAACGCAGGCACGGTTGTACCAGATCCCCTTGTGCAGACCCTGGCTCTGTTACCAGGCTCCTGGCTCTGCTACATCAAACAGAGACATGAAGCTGCCTCTTTGGGGTTGAGTGAGTGCTCAAGGAACTCCCTTAACGCCACAGCGTTGTTGTGCTCCGTGTCATGGGAACTGTAAAGCAGCGTCACCGTGCCCTTGTGCACGGCCTCCAGAATCGGAGACAAAGCATCCTTGTGATGCTTCAACTCGGCGAAGTATCGCCGGCGAAACTCGTTCCAGCGTTTGGGGTCGTGATGAAACCATTCGCGCAACTCCGAGCTAGGCGCTACCTCTTTCAGCCATTCGGCATCAGCCAGGGTGGATTTCGACACGCCCCGCGGCCACAGCCGTTCTACCAGGAAGCGGGTTCCATCCTGCCCGGTTGGTTCATCGTAAACGCGTTTCAACTTCAGCTTGTTTGTCATCTGTCTTCACCTCCCGCTTTAGACTTTCCGATCGCATTTCGAAGCGCAGAGGCTTTCGCAGATCGACGAAGCCTGCGCCGTAGACCCGTCCCCTGCTGTCGTCTTGATGACTTGCCTCGGAAGTCGCATGCGAATCTCCAACCAGATCAGGGCTTGCTCCGCTGAATGCAGCAAACGATTCTTCAGCGATCAGCAGCAATTCGCCACAGAAGCAACGGAAATGGCTCATAGAGCGCCTCCGGTATCGGAAGCCGCATCGCTCAGTTGGCGCAGATGGGCAGGCTTCTGCATCAGCGTGCCGACGAGATTCAAAGCGAAGAGAGTCACGGCCGTCAGTTCGATTACCGCCGAAACCGGGAGCAGCCTCCACGCAATTTGCCAGTCACGCTCATAGGCCATTGGCTCCATGCTGACGCGCAGCAGGCAGCCGAGGTTGAGCAATGCGAGCGACCAGAACATCAATTCCTTGCTCCACAGCACGCGCATCCCACAGAAGGCAGGCAAGACCCGTTGACCGATAGTGAAGACCATCACAGCGACAAATCCGACGGTCAGGGCGTGGCGGCTTGCTCCCCACAGTCCTCCTGACCGGTCTTCGAGCGCCGCCAGGCACCCAAGGAGAGATGCAATCAGCAACCAGACATAAGCGATACGAAGAAAGAGTGGAAAGCTTGGATGAATGTTGTGCACCTTGGCCGGCTGAACCGCCGGACTCCACACCTGCAATCCCTTAATGGCCAGCAGCGCCGAGATTGCCAAGACCACAGCGGAGATTCCCCACTGGTTGAGAAAGACTAACGCGATCCCGGCCAAACTAAGTGCATATCCGGAGAAGAGCCACTGAGTGCGCGGTTGGGCAAATCCCGCGAAGATCGGCAGCCAGCGCGCATTGAATCCCCAGATTGCTGGAACGAGGACACCCCAGATGGCCATGGTCACAAGTTGAAGATCGAGCCGATGTGGAAGAGCAGGGTTACTCCCCGTGAGCGCCAGCCAGAAGAGCGCGACAGTGTTGATGACGAGGGTGAGAAGGAAGACAACTGTGGATAGGATCACCAGGATCGTCCACGCCGCTTTTGTCGATTGGCCGCCCGCAGGACGGTGCCGGCGCACGGTGAGAAAAAAGAGTAGAAAGCCGCCGAATTCGAGTAATCCCGAAACCGGGAGAATCCATCGCCAGTGCCATCCCGTGACTCCACCCAGCCAGCGCAGCGCAACTCCTGTTGTCCATAGGCTCCAGGAAGTCCATCCCTTGCCAACTGGGAACGTGCGCGTCGTCTGCATTTTGGTCAGCGAGTAGAAGCCGATGCCAAGAATGAATGAGCCAACCCAACCAAAGACCTGCGCCTGACCATGCGCCTGAAGCCATGCTGGTGAGAGAGCGGCAAGCGCCTCATGCCGTGAAATTCCAATCAGATTCCACACACCCAGAAAGGTTCCGGGCAAAAGCAAGAAGAAGAGGCCGCTCGCCAAGAATACCTCAACCAGAGTTTGGCTTTGCCGCTCCGCGCGGATTCGAGGCTCTTCGGGCGAACTGATCTCTATAATGTTGGTCTTCATCGCTTTCCGTCCACTTTCATTGCGTTCAGGAAATACGAATCATCATCTGATCCAGAATGGCAACTTGCGATCATGCTCGCCGGTGCGCCGTTCGCTTTGGTCTGAGGTCTTCTCGAGCGTCTGCAGCGCGCCGCAGGCACGCTTCCTTGGATGCCGGATGGTCACAATGCAGCGGGGCTTCCGCACGAGTTCTAAGCCGTAGCTGTCAAGCCTGATCATGATCCCAATCCCCTCATCCCTTGAATCGCCACCCAATTTGAGCTCCGCTTTCCCGTCGAGGGATTCCCGCCCGGAACGGATGGAAAGACGTTGGAGCATTCTTCTAATCCATGGAGCAGACATAAGAGCGGCGCTCCCTGCGAGCGCCACGCCGATCTTCCAGTGATCGGGAGGAAAGCTCAGCGAACCGGCATGGAATAACGGAATACTTGATACGAGCGTGCCGAGAAAAATGAGACCGGCAGCAAACGGAAATACTTGCCCTGCCGCGATGGATAGTCCGATGAGGACCTCGGTGATTCCGATAACGCCGCCCAGGAGGGCGTACTTGACCGTAGCGGACGCCGCATTTTGGAGCAAGCCGGAAGCGACGTAGATCCAGGAGACCATCACGATGATCGGGATCCATTTTCTCCATGTACCGGCTGGCTTCATCATCGCACCATCGCGACCTCCAATCGGCTGCGTCGAAGGAGAATCGCGCCTATCTCATAGTTACGTGCGCCACCCGCTTAGCAACAATGAACCAGCCGTACCGGTAGGCATGACAAATGTTGTTCGCACAACTGGGAATTGGGACGTTGGGCGTTGATTCTCGTCGCCAGCCTGTGACTAAAGTCCCTGCAACCCGGATTGCGCGCCTTCTACCTTCAACGTCGAAGGAGGTCTTCATGGCCACAACAACCCAAACGGTGCGCGACATTGCAACGGAGAATCCGGGCGCGGTGCGCGTTTTTGAGAAGTACGGAATTGAATACTGCTGCGGAGGTCAGGTGCCTCTGGCCGAAGCCTGCGCTGCTAAGGGAGTGAACATCGATGAGGTGATCGCTGCGCTTCAAGCCGCGGCAGCTCCATCCGCCCGCGGCGACAAAGACTGGGCCAAGGAACCCCTCGCCAGCCTTTCCACCTACATCGTGAATACCCACCACGCCTATGTAACCCGCGAAGTCCCCCGCCTGAACGGGCTGGCAATAAAAGTTGTGAGCCGTCACGGCGACACGCGCGAGGAACTCCCCGCGATCCAGTCAAAGATGGAGGAACTCGGCGAAGAATTGATCGCGCACCAGGGGAAGGAAGAGGTCGTGCTCTTCCCGTACATCACCAAGCTCGAGCGCTACGCGGCCGGTGACGGTGCGAAGCCACGCAACGGCTTCGGTTCCATCGCCAATCCGATTGCGATGATGACCAAAGATCACGACTTTGCCGGAAATCTCATGGCGGAGATCCGCAAACTGAGTCAGGACTACACGCCTCCGGCCAGCGCTTGCCCGACATTCCGCGCCTTTTACGCAGGTCTCGAAGAGTTCGAGCAGGACCTGCACCGGCACATTGGCTTGGAAAACAACATCCTGTTTCCACGCGCCGTTGCTCTCGAGGCTTCCACCGCTTAGAACGGAGTGAAGTCAAGCGGAGGTCATCCCATTTCAGAACGTCTGAGAACCCAGTCAATTGCGCAATTCCACACTGTAAGCCTGTGTAGACGAACGAGACGCTTTCGCCGGCAGCCGCGCCTTTGCGAGCGTTGAGCTGTCTTGTTTGGAATGCGAGTGTGCGCCGGGTCTCCGCGGCACCGGCAGGACTGAACAGACCATTACCGAAGACTTGATCTCACCAAAAGGAGACATCATCGTGACCCGTGCCATCAAGTATGCCGAGAAGGTTGCTGTCTATGCCGCGCGAGGGGCATGGGCCGTTTTTGAGCGGCTGAACCAAATCAGCCCGAACCCGTCGTTCACGCCCAAATGGAGCGACAAGCCGCTGCTCAAGAGCTACCAGAAGGAGAAGCCGCCCCTGGGCTGGCCGCGCACCACCGACTCGCTCTGCCCCAAGTGCGTCCCCGAGATTCGCAGGCAAATTCTGGACGGCAAGTTGCCCCTGGACATTCTGCGCAACGAAAAGGCAGGCGAGATCAAGGCCCAGATCATCGAGCGCGACGGCAAGATCCTGATGGTGAAGGATTGCCCCAAGCATGGCCACTTCGAGGACGTGCTATCGATCGATCCGGCCTTCTTCAAACACCTCGAAGAGAGCTTCCCGGGCCGCGACATCCGCGCCCACAACGACGAGAAACTGCACAACCACGGCTCCTCCACCGTCACACACGGACGCGGCGCGGTGCTGACCATCGACCTGACCAACCGCTGCAACATGATGTGCGATCCCTGCTTCATGGACGCCAACCAGGTCGGCTTCGTCCACGAGCTTACCTGGGACGAGATCAAGACCATGCTCGACAACGCCATCACCATCAAGCCCAAACGGCAGATGAGTGTGCAGTATTCGGGTGGCGAGCCAACAATCTCGCCCTACTTCCTCGACGCCGTGGCCTACGCACGCAAGGTGGGCTACAACTCAGTGCAGGCCGCATCGAACGGCATCGAGTTCGCCAAATCCAAGGAGTTTTGCCGCGCCGCCGCCGAGGCCGGTCTCCGCTATGTTTACCTGCAGTTCGATGGCATCGGCAACGCAGCCAACTCGCACCGCAAGGTCGGCAATCTCTTCGACGTGAAGCTCCAGGCCATCAACAACCTGCACGAGGCCGGCGTGGAGATCGTGCCGGTGACCTGCGTCATCAACGGCATCAACAACGAGCAGGTGGGGCGCATCATCAAGTTTGCCCTCGACAACCCCAGGAAGATCAGCTTTGTCAGCTTCCAGCCCGTCAGTTTCTCCGGCCGCGACGAAGAGATCACCGATGAGCGCCGCATCGCGCAGCGCTACACTCTCTCGCACCTGGCGCACGACATCAAAAGACAATGTGGCTTCGGCGAGCCGACCCGCGATTGGTATCCCCTGAGCTTCATGACCACTTTCGCCGACTGGGCGGATCTGGTTCACGGACCCCAAGTCGATTGGGGCCAGCTCTGTTGCGACTGCCATCCCGATTGCGGCATGGGCATGGCGATGATGGTCGACAAGAAAACCAAAGAAGCGGTTCCCGTGACGGCCTTCCTGAATGCGGCTCAGGTAGCCAAAGATGTAGCCAAGATCAACGACGCCGCGCGCGGCAAATGGCTTTCGGTGATCGGCTTCGCTCTCGCGCTGCTGCGCAATTACGATCCCTTCGAGACGCCCACTCACTTCAAAATCGTCGACCTATTCAAGAAGATGGATAAGACCTTCAACGCTACCGGCCGCAACTACGGCAGCGTGAAGGGTGACCGCACCCGTGAGGACATCGAGATGCGCCGCCAGGACCGCTGGAACTTCCTGTTCATCGCCAGCATGTGGTTCCAGGACCTGTTCACCTATGACTTCCGCCGTACCGAGGAGTGCGTCATCCCCTATGCTACGCAGGAAGGTGAGATCAGCTTCTGCGCGTATAACACCGGGATCGGCTGGCGCAACATCGTCGAAAAGATGCACATGACGGCCACCCTGACCAAGTGGTACGAGGAGCATGGGCGGCATGAGATCTTTGCCGGCGGCAAGAAGGTGGCCATGAGCCACGTGGGCCACGACTTGACGCTCAATATGGAACACGTGAACGCCGAGGCCAATCACACGCTCGACGACCTGGGCATTGCCAAGAACGCCCGCGAGGAGAAGTTGCGTGCGCGCGAGGCGAAGCTGAAGGAGGATGCCCTCAATGCGCAGATGGCAAAGCTCTACCGCGAGCATGTTCTGGGCGAAAAGCCGGTGGAGGGACTGGTGACCATCGATTCGATTACGACGGTAGAGTCAAGTTCAAGGCCTGAGCCAGTAACGGGGGATTAGCCTGGTTTTCCCGACCTCTAGCGACTACAACCATCACGGGGCATGTTTCAAATTCCGAGTCTCTGTGAAATTCAACCGTTCGATGGATCGACAGATCAATCGATCCATCGAGACCGGTTGGATGTTTCGAAATCTTGTGACTTAAGTCGCTTTCTGCGTCTCCTGAGCGCATCTATGTTGGCTCAGTTTCCTTGAGGCTCAGACGCAATTGAATACCGACCCTATAGAACGTCCGCAGTCCGGATGGTCCTCCCTTCTTTCCCGCGGAGTCGGCGCCGTCCTTCTTTTCGAACTTGTTTCCGGGCTGGCTGTCACCTTCGGCCCATTCCATCCTGCCGTTGAATGGGGTCTGATCTTCCATACGTTCCTCGGTGTCATCGCCGTCGCTCCTTTGTGCTGGTACTTTGCTTACCACTTGAGAACATACCGGACGCAGGCCATGTCCGATGTTCTGCTGCTCGGCTACGCCGGGGCGTGTGTGCTCGGCGTCTGCCTGCTGTCGGGTCTGCTTCTCACGGGGCAGGCGCTCTTCGCCGTGAAGACCTGGGCATGGTTGCGCTATCTGCATCTGATCTCCACTCTGCTCGGTCTCGCGGCGACCCTGCCGCACTTTGCGCTCGCGTACTGGCGCAGACGACATTCGGAGGTCGGCCGCGCGGCAGCAGCATGGATCGGGACAACACTTGGCGGAACGCTGGCAGGCGTGGCGCTGATCGGCATGTGCAGTGCCGCATACTCAGGGATCAAGTACCGGAACCATTTTCCGGCCGACTACAGTTATGCCTACGGCGCCAACCGGCCCTTTGCTCCGAGCCTTGCGCGCACGTCTACCAATGGCGCTTTCGATCCGCGTTCCTTTGCCGGTTCCGAAAGTTGCGGACAGAGCGGATGCCACACCCAGATCTATAACGAATGGAAGACGAGCGCGCACCGCTACGCCGCCATGGACCCCATCTTCCAGGGCATTCAAAACGTCATGGCCAAACAGAATGGACCCGAGTCAACACGCTACTGCGGCGGCTGCCATGATCCAATTTCGCTGTTCTCCGGAACCAAGAACATCTTTGTTACGAATCTGACCGGCCAGCTCGGTTACAACGAAGGGATCTCCTGCCTCGCCTGCCATTCGATTCAGAAAACAGATATCCAGGGCAACGCCAACTACATCATCGCGCAGCCGAAAGACTACTTGTGGCAATGGAGCCCGGATCACACGCTTGGCTCCGTCGCACGGAACTTCCTGATTCGCTCCTGGCCTGCGGAGCACAACCGCCTGAACAAGCGTTTCTACAAGACGCCCGAATACTGCGCGGCCTGTCACAAGCAGTTCATAGATGCCCAGATCAATCGTGTGGGCTGGGTGCAACTGCAGAACCAGTACGACAACTGGGCAGCCAGCCACTGGTATCACAAAGGCGATCCTCGCCGCACGGTCGAGTGCCGCGAGTGTCATATGCCGCTTACGGCCTCGCACGATCCCGCGGCGGGCGATGCGATGGACTACAACCGCAGCCCGGACGACCACCAGCACCGCAGCCACCGCTTTCTCGCCGCCAACAACTTCGTTCCCGCGCTGCTGCATCTTGAAGGAGCCGACCAGCAGGTCAAGCTGACCGACGCGTGGTTGCAGGGACACATCGACATACCGGAGATTCGCAACAAGTGGGCCGATGGCCCGGTAGTGAGAATCCGCATCGAAGCGCCGCGTTCTGTCGCCCCAGGCAAGCCGCTGGATGTTCGCGTCGTCATGACCGCGAACAAGGTGGGACACGATTATCCGACCGGCCCGCTCGACATGATCCAAAGCTGGGTGGAATTGCGCGTGACCGATTCGAGTGGCCGCGTGGTTTTCACTTCGGGCCAGCGCGATGC
>JAJZVZ010000114.1 GCA_021846945.1 Acidobacteriota bacterium
GGGGCGCGAATCTTGCCGGATTTGGATCGGAAAGACAACTCTTAATTCCTGGCTGCTAGCTTCTAGCTCCTAGCCACTTCTGGCCAATACAGGGAGCTTCGTATTCACAACAGATGTTGCGCCGCGGACTCCCGCCACGGCGGGCGAGCTTTCGATTTCGCGGGCCGTAAACTACGCGCGCCGCTTGGCTCAGTGATGACAACTCTTTGACCTGACGATGAGCAGGCTGGCAGATGGAATCTAGCGGCTGGGAGCTGCTTTTGTCCACTCATCCACCCAGTCATTCACTGTCTTCCACCAGAGCTGCGAGTTCTGTGGCTTCAGCACCCAGTGGCCTTCATCGGGAAAGTAGAGCATCTTGCTGGGCACGCCCAGCCGCTGCAGCGTGGTGAAGAGCTGCAAGCCTTCGCTCAGATCAAGCCGGTAGTCGAGCTGGCCGTGGACGACGAGCGTGGGCGTCTTGAAGTCTTTGGCGTAGAGCATCGGCGACCACTTGCGATAGGGATTTTCGTCGTCGGGCTTGCCGTAGTAGTCCCAGGGCTTGCCGCGGAACTCCCACTCATTGAACCACAGCTCATCCGTCGATCCGTAGGCCGACTCGGGGTTGAACATGCCGTCGTGGGTCACAATGCACTTGAAGCGGTCAGTGTGGCCCAGGACCCAGTCGGCCATGTAGCCGCCGTAGCTGGCGCCGAGCGCGCACTCGCGCGTCTTGTCGATGAAAGGATAGTGCTGCTCGGCGTAGTCCAGGCCCTCCATCAGGTCGGTGTAGGGCTTGCCGCCCCAGTCGCCGTTCACGCCGTCAATCAAAGCCTGCCCATAGCCCGTCGAGCCGCGCGGGTTGATCATGACGACGACATAGCCGTTGGCGGCAAAAAGCTCGGGGTTCCAGCGGTAGCTCCAGGACTCATCCCAGGCGCCCTGCGGCCCGCCGTGAATGAGGAACTTCACCGGATACTTCTTGGCCGGATCGAAGCCCGGTGGCTTGACGATAAAACCTTCGACTTTGGTGCTGTCCTGCGCGGTGAACCAGAAAGGCTCCATCGGAGACAGGTCGAGCTGGGCGAGGAGAGCGTCGTTGAGGTGAGTCAGCTGGGTCTGGTTCAGGATCAAAGCGCGAGCAATCGGAGTGCCTTTGTGACTCAACTCCGACCTGTTGTGGGCATGTCCAAATGCAAAGACGTCGCCCGGCAATTGAACGGTCGCGCCTGTAGCAACAAGAAACGCACCATTGACAGGATGCAGATTGCTGAACCCCGCGTTATCGGTCAACTGATAGGGAATCGTGTTCCAGACTCCTCGGTCTTGGTGAAATTCAATCTCGAAGATCGGTTCCTGGCCTTCGTCTCCCGCCACAAAATAAATCGCATTCGAATCCGGTGCCCACGCAAACTCATCCACCCAACGATCAAAGTCAGGCAGCAAATCCTTGATCGTCTTGGTAGTCCGGTCATACAGCACCAGCCGGAACCTGTCGCTCTCGTAGCCCGCCCGCGCCTGAGAGCGCCACGCCAGATACTTGCCGTCGGGCGAATAGGCTGGCGAGAAATCGCCGCCCGGCGAGGTGCTCGCCTTGACCGGCTTCGCGGCCGGGTTGGTCAGATCGAGCGTGAAGATGTCGGCGTTGGTCGAGATCGCCGGATCGGGTACATCCTTTTCGGTAAACGCCAGCTCTTTCGAGTCCGGCGCAAAGGCGCAGCCGCAACCGCCGCCTTCCAGCGAGAACGGCGGGATGTCGTGCGTGTCGCCGGGGTTCAGGTCACGTATTTCACCGCTCTCAACCGAAAGCAGAAAGATGTGGGATCTTTTGGGGCCTGTGTAGTGATTCCAATGGCGAAAGAGCAGATGCGTGAAGATCTGCGCCTTCACCGGGCTGGCTGCCGCGGCGGCATCCCGATTCGCGTTGCACTTGTCGCCAGGGGCAAAATCCGCCGTCGTAATCGCTGGACAGTCCGGATAGACGGCGGAGGTAAAGGCGATGGAATTGCCGTCGGGCGACCAGATGGCGTCGCCAGCCCCGGTAGCGATGCCGGTCAGCTCCCTCTCGTTGCTGGTTGCTCCGGTGGCGGGATCAAAATCCGCGAGCCAGATTTGTTGCGTCCCCGTGCGGCTGCTGAGAAAGAGAAGGAGCTTGCCATCGGGCGAGAACTGCGGTCCCGCGTCGCCGGGCCGCGCTACCGAGATGCGCTGCGGCTCGCCCCCGGCAATCCTTTGCAGCCACAACTCCGGCGTGCGCGTGTTCTGCTCCAGATTCACGGTGGTAACGGAGCAGGCCAGCCATTGGCCGTCAGGCGACACGGCGGTATCGCCCAGCCGCTTCATCTTCATCATGTCCTCGAAGGTCATGGGACGTCTGGCGGGAGCGGCCTTCGGCTTTGCTGATTGGGCATTGCAGACCGGCGCAAGGATGGATGCGAGGGCAAGGAGGAGTACGTACAAGGAATTGCGCATGGTGGACCTGTCCGCGGCAGAAGCAGTCTTCTTTGTGCTTGAGCGCGAAGAGAAAGTTTACACCTGCGGAACAGGTGTCAGTTCAGATAGAGACATGGTGAAGTTCCGTGCATTTGCGAATTGGCAATGGCGAGGCATCCCCATTGTGATGGGGAGCTTGCGATCGGGTACCGCACAGGTCTGGGACTGATCCCCTGAGCACTGACCCCTGATCACTTGTTCTCGTTGCCGGTCAGTCGGAAGGTGATGGTGCCCCAGAAAAGGCGCGCCTGCATCTGCACGGGCAGATGCAGGTCGTCGTCGGTATACCAGATCCAGATGTTGCCGCGGTTCTTCACCACGCCCGCATCAGCCGTCGGTTGCACGCGCAGGGTTTTGAAAGTTCCCATGGGGGTTTTGACTTCCTCGCGGCGCTCCACCTTCATCGTGACGGGCACGGTACGCTGCGCATCGGCTACGGGGATCACAAAGCTGTGTCCCACCTCCATGGGCTGCGATGCGGCATAGAACATGCCGGTGAGCAGGTCGGTGAGGCAGCCCGGGATGGCGGACTCAACGTGCTTGGTTTGCCCGGTCACCAGGTTCTTCTGGTCCAGGATGGACTTGGCCTGGCTGTAGTCGAGGCGAAGCGTGGAGTTAACCTGGCGGCGGCCCTCTACGGTCTGCTTGTTGAACTCATAGGAGCAGCCGCTGGCGCGGTCGAAGGTCGACTGGAACTGATCGCCAACATGGAAGAGCAGATTGATGGCGCCGATGGTGTAGGCGCTGGCGGTGATGCGCTCCCGTTCGCCCAGATTCTCAAAGTGCACGGTGGCCGTGCCTGCCGGAAAGACGCGCCAGTCTACGGAGTAGGTAAGCGTCTGCTTCTGTGGAAAACTGAAACCTGCGCGCGGAGGCGCAAGCTGGACGGCCTGCTGGCCATAGACCAGGGTTGCCAAACCAAGGACACAAAGAAGAATTGCGGCGTGCGGGCGCGACTTCAAAGCGGGGCACGACTCCTTATGAAAGATTTTCTTCGCTCGGAAAACGCTCACCGCGCTCTGTGCAGCAATGCTTCCAGCGCCGGCCGCAGATACATCAGGCAGAGATACAGCAACGCGGCCCCTAAAAGAGCATTGTACTCGCGGTGCTTAAGGTAAAGCATCAGCGAGAAGCCTCCCGGGGAAGGCAGGCTTGTCTCTCCGGCAGTTGCTGGTGTGGATTCCCCATTGCGCGGGAGCGCCGGAGTAAGGCGCGGAACCAACCGCGGCACCCTGCGGCAGTATGCGTCAAACTCCGGAAACGTGGCCCGCAAAAAGCGCTCTTCCGATGCGATGACGGGAATATAAATGACCGCAAAGCCTATCGCCAGCACCAGAGCCACCAGCCAGCTGAGCAGCGCAAGAGCAAACCCCGCGGCAATCAGCATCGATCCCAGATAGAGCGGGTTGCGGGTGTGAGCATATGGCCCGGTCATGGTCAGCTCGCGATTCTTCTTCACATAGCCGGCCGCGTATCCGCGCAGCCAGAGGCCAGGCAATACCAGCGCCAGGCTCCAGACCAGGGCCGCCGGGCGCGGTGCCTGACGACCCAGTTCGAAGAGGTACAAAGCCGCGGTCAGAAAGCCCAGCGGCACGCGGATGCGGCGGGCTACCCGTTGCCAGCGGGAGATCCAGTCGCGCTGCGGCCTGCCAGTTTGCTGGAGATTGCCGGAGCGGCTCATGATGCGCCTCCTTCGGCAAGCAGTTCGCCGGCCGCGCGCAGCACATCTTCCGGCTGGATGGTAAGCAGGCCGGCTTCGGGCTCGGCGCGGCGCGTGTGGTCGCGACGGCTCTGGGGGCTGCGCAATACCTTGCATCGGGTTCCGAAGGGCCCGTTGCGGCTGGGGTCAGTGGGCCCATAAATGCCTACCACCGGCCGGCCCAGAGCACAGGCCAGATGCAGCGGCCCGGTATCCCCGGCAATACACAGCGCAATTCGGCGCGTGAGAGCGATCAGCTGACCGAGCGAAGCAAGGAGTGGACAGGCTGAGCCTTCTGTCCCTTTTGCGATCAGCTCCGCAAGCGGCTGTTCGCCGGGACCGGCGTTGACCAGCACGCGAAAACCCTGATGCGTAAGCCCCCGTGCGACAACCGCGTAGCGTTCTGCCGGCCACCGCTTGGCTCCCCATCCGGCGCCGGGATTGATGAGCGCGATGGGCTGAGCTCCGGCAGGCGAGAGCAGTTCATCGCACCATGCTTCGGCGACCGGGTCCAAAGGCAGGCAGGGAGTCACAGGCTCCAGGGCGTCGCCTGCCACGGCCGAGGCCAGCTCCACATCCTGCTCGATCACGTGCGCGCCGCGGGTTGCTACGCGCTCCGTGAAGAGCCAGCGGGAGGGCCGCTCGCGCGGCTCGGCTTCCCCGATCAGCCGGCGGCAGCCGGCCAGGCGGCCAACCACAGCGGATCGCAGCGCTCCCTGCAGATCGATCACCGCGTCATACTCGCCGGCGCGAAGCTCATCGCGTAGTGTCTTGATGGCCTCAAGGGTCCTCAGGCTGAATGGGTTACGCCGCCAATCCTTTGTCGACGCAAAGTGAATACCGTCGACAACGGGCATTCCAGGCCCTCGCTCTGAGCATCCCGGCGCCGCGAGCAACTCGCTCCAGCGCGGTTCCACCACCCAGTCGATGAGCCACCCGGGATGCTCCCGGCGCAGGGCCGTCACCGCCGGCAGCGCGTGCAGGATATCACCCATGGCCCCCAGACGAACCACAAGCAGGCTAAACTTGGACTGCATTTGCAAACTCTGATTCTCTCACAGGCTCATCGTGGTTCGGAGCCACTCGGCTTTGCTCTTGCGCGGGGCCGCTTCGACAGGATTCTCTCAGAAGAAAGAGCAAGAATGCATCAGGGTTAGGGCAAATTGCGGAAATTCCACAAATTCTGCCGCTTTTTGCACTTGCATTCACAGGTTGAACAGGCGCATTGTCTCTTCAACTGATGACCGCGTAGGGCATCGGGAGTTGGTCGCCGAAGAGTTTGGAGGATGCAAAAGCCGGCGTAAGCCGGAAGTTCATCGCCAACCAAGCCAGAGGATCGAGCTACCGGCGCAAGCCGGAAGTTTACCACTGGTGGGCAGCCAGAGGAGCCAATTGCCGGCGACGGCCGGTAATGACTCGCTGGCATCTTCGGAGAGGGATGGATGATGAATGCGGGATACTCATCGACGGTTCAGCCGGCGATGCAAGGTCCGGCTGAAGTCTGAAGTTCATCATAGGCCTGGACGGTGATGGATCATCCGATGAGAATCGGAAGGTTTGTTGCCGGTCGAGCCGGAGGGCGTAGCAGCCGGTGAAAATCGGCAGCTTGCTGCCGGTCGAGCCGAAAGACGCAAAATCCGATGCAAGTCGGAGGTTGGCCACTGGGCAACCGGTGGATGCGGCGACCGATTGGACTGCGAGATTATCACCATAAAGCGCCAGAGATCCTAGGTCTCTGGCGCTTTTGCTTGCACGCGGCATTTGCGACGCGAATCTGGATGCCACAGCCCTCAGGGTGTCGTAGTACCATGAATTCATTCGCCGCGTGCAGCCATCAGTCGAGCGGGGGTGAGACTTCCGCCAGGATGAGTGAGACCTTGCGCTGCGAAATGATTGGGCATCCTCAAGGAGGATCCTTTCAGTACACCGGGAGGCTTACTCTTCATGTACGCAACAGCCGATTCGCCCCAAATAGCGCTCAAAGCGATTGTCTACGCAACGGACTTCTCCCCGTGTTCTGAAAATGCGGGCCGGATCGCATCGTTGTTGGCCAGGAAGCTAGGGACCGAACTTGTCGTATCCCACTCCTTCCTGCTGACGCAAGCCGCCATGGAAGTTGAGATGCAAACTGTACCCGCCGGAAAAAGCCTTCAGCGCAGAGATCTGGAGACTGCCTTGTCGAGCGCCGCACAGCGGTTTGGCGAGGGAGTCAAGCAGGTCACCCAGGTTCTGTTGGAGGGCGATCCGCGGGAACGGATTCCTGTTCTTGCGCAAAAGTACGCCCCGTCGATGCTGGTGATGGGAACCAGTGGAAGAGGCAGGATTGAACGCGGTCTGGTGGGGTCGGTTGCCGAGAGGATTCTGCGAGCCCATGATGGACCGTCGCTGGCCGTGGGTCCGCACGTGCATGCCTTCGATCCCTCCGCCAACCCTTTCCGCCGCATTCTTTACGCCACCGACCTGCCGCCGCTTGCGGCTCAGGCGGCGACCTATGCTACAGGAATCGCAGATGCGTTCGATGCGGAGATTGACGTGCTGCACGTCATTCATGCCGAAGATCAAAAGCACCCCGACCGGCTGAACAAAATCCAATCAGAGTTCGACCAAATCCTGGAAGAAATGGCCTCGCAGCACGACAGAGAGATTCGCCGCCCGAAAGGATTTGTCGAGGCCGGCACCGCACATGAGCGGATTCTGGAGCACATGCGGGATTTTTCAATCGATCTGCTGGTGCTCGCGATCCGGCGAAGCACGCATCTTTGGCTGCAGGCGCGCTTGTCTGGCGCATTTCAGATCATCGCTGAAGCACAATGCCCCGTACTGACGGTCACTGGATAGGCGAGCGCGTCACTTTTAAGAAATTGAAGCAACGGCGCGCGCGCATGCTCAATGGGAAGCCGGCAGGATGCCTGGGAACCACTGCACGGCGTTGTCATGATAGATCTTGCGCAGGACCGCATCCGGCAAGGCGAGGCCGCGCACCTGGCGGCCGTTGTATTCCAGCAGGTCGTCAGTCGCGAGGAAACGCCAATCGCGCGCATAGGCTTCCTCCCAATCTTTGATCTTTGCCTGTAGATTGTCCGGCGGGAAGATGTTGTTGTCCGTGCCGTAGATGAGCCGGTCCTGGTATTTCAGAATGAAGGCGATCATGTCGGCGCGGGGCTGCATCATCAGGTAGGGCATACGGGCGGCCAGATCAACGGCAAAGTTGGGATAGCGGTCGAGGTGTTGCGCGACCTCATGAAAATTGCTTTCCATGCTACCCAGATGTGCTCCCACCACGCGCAGATGCGGGTTCATCGCAAGGATGTGATCGCGCGCCTGAAGGATCTGCTGCTTGGATGCGGGGTGTGGTTGGCCGTACATGTACCACGCCGGATTCTCCTTGTAGTAGGAGTAATCCGGAGAGGCGGGGTTGGGAGGAGCCCAGGCGCTGTCGGGGTCGGCAACGTGCGCGACCAGGGTCTTGTTGTGCGCGGCGATATCTCTGTAGATGGGCTCAAAGATGGGGTTATCGGGCAGAAGGTAATTGCCTTTGGCGTCTTTGACCTCCATGCCGACGTTCTTCCAGAGTTTGACGGCGATGGCTCCCCGGGCAAACTCCCGGTTGATCCACTGAATGGACGATTGATCAAAGCCGCGGTCGAGTGTCTTGAACGGATCAAACGAGCTGCAAAGGGCCGCGCGGCCGTCGATGGCGTGGACAAATGTCCATCCTTCGCTGCTCTCCACGGCCAGGTTCCTCAGATTCGGCTCGCGGTCGTCTACGACGACGATATCGAGGAGATGGAGATTCAGCCTGCGGATCATGGCGTTGAAGGCCGGATCGTTGACGAAGACATGGGCGTGCGTGTCAATGGGATCAATCGCCGTGAACGCCTTGAGTTCCAGGCTTGAAAATCCGCCGCTGACCGCCTGGCGTGGGCCTTCCGGAACCGCCTTCGTCTGGCGCGGCCCCTTGCATCCGGCCGCAACTAAAACGAAGGCCAGCGCAACAACATACACCCCGCCCATCATGCGTGACTCTCTTTGCGCGGGGTGAATTGAGTTTCCGGCCCGCGCTCTCTTTGTACGGCCCATTCCAGTGCTCTCCCGCGATACGAATGCCTATTTGCCGGGCGCCGATTGCGCCGGCGGAGGTGGCGCGGGCTGTGACTCACTGGGGGCTGGCTCCGCATTCGAAGGGGCTGGAGCGGCGCTGCCCGGCAGAGGAGTGGCCGGATGGCCTTTGGAGAGAGTGCGAATGTAAGCGACCAGACCATGTACCTCGGAGTCTTTGGCGCGGCCCGCGTCCTCTGAAGGCATCTGTCCCTTGCCTTTGCGGATGATGTCAAAGAGCTCGCTGTCTGATTTCCCCGCCAGCGTATTGGGATTGGTCCAGTCGGGCATCACCATGTTCATGCTCTTGCCCACATCTGTCTGGCCATTGCCGTTGTCCCCGTGGCAAAGGGCGCAATCGCGCTGATACACCGCCTTTGCCTGTGCCATTGCAGCGGCGGCGGCGGCCGCGGCACTGGCAGCGGCAGACTCCTGGGTGGAGGCGGCACTCTTCGAAGAGGTCGCGGCGCTGTGTGACCGAGTCCCATGATGTGAAGTGGAGTTCTGGGCATTGAGCGGATTCAGCCCCCAGAATGCTACCACGGAAAGAAGCAGGAACAACCTCAACATGAACAGCCTCCTTAATGGCAGATGTCTTAGAACGGCATCTTTTGTCTACGTGAAATACTGGCACGCATTATAGGACTAATTTTCTGGAACGGCTACCGGCGGTTGCGGGACGCACTTCAGCGCACCGCTAGAGATCGTTGAGAATGCGCGATTTTTCGCATGGAGGCAGGTTCATGAAAGACAAGGCACATGTGGCAGATCGGCCGCGCGGCCCTGGCCGGAACCGGCAAACCGCGCTGAATGTGAATGAGGGCCCGGAGAGCTTGGGCTCGCGCAGCGCTTCGGGGAGCCTATGCGACGGCGTTACTCTGCCCGCACGCCGGGCGTCAGGTATTCGGGGCCTACCGGGTCGGTGACGGAGGTGGCGACAATCAAGTCGATCTCAGCCATCGCCTCCGCGTCCAGCTTCCAGCCCACTACGCCGCAGGCAGCATCGAGTTGATCGGGACGCTTCGCGCCCCATAGCGCTGCGGAGACACCATGCCGGTCCAGCACCCAGCGCACGGCCAGCTCAGGAAGCGTCCTTCCATAACGGACCCGGGCAAATGCCTCCAGCCGCCCGGCGGCGCTGATGTACTGGCTAAAACGCGGCTGCTGGAATTTAGGGTCCACGCGGCGGATATCCCCGGCCGCGAAGACCGTGCCGAGATGCAGGCGGCCGCCAAGCATGCTGCGGCAAAGGCTGCTCCAGGTAAGCACGGCAATGTTTTGAGACGCGCACCAGGGCAGGATTGCATCGTCGATCTGGCGCTCGAAGAGATTGTAGGGAAGCTGGTTCGAGACCAGGGGCGCCACAGCCTGAAATTCCTGCATCTGAGCGACGCTGAAGTTGCTTACGCCCAACCCACGCACCTTGCCTTCGCGCTGGAATTGGGACATCAGATCGGCGGTTTCGCCGATAGCGATGCACGGGTCAGGCCAGTGCACCTGGTAGAGGTCGATGTAGTCTGTCCCCAGCCGGCGCAGGCTGTCTTCAAGTTCCTTGCGGAGGCGGGAGGAGGTGGAGTTCGCGAAGACGCCATGTTCGTTCCACTCAAGTCCGGCCTTCGTGGCGATATAAAAGGCATCACGGCGGCCATGGGCCCGCATGGCCTTGCCAACGATCTCTTCGGAACGGCCATGGCCGTAAATGGGCGCGGTGTCGATCAGGTTGATGCCCCGGTCGATCGCGGAAAGGCATGTTGCAATGGCTGTTTCATCAGGCACTTGGCCCCATTCCAATCCGCCGATGGCCCACGTTCCGAGGCCGATGCGGGAGACTTTTACGCCCGCGATGGTTGCCGCTTCCATAGCTACAATCTTAAGCTGGGCATATCGGCCTGCGCGACCGCCGCGTATCGTAAAGCATCCGTAACTGTACCAATCATTTCAAGCCAATCTCACTCAGGTGAAATTAAGGAGCCAATTGTATGCTCCAAATTGTGAAGAATTTGGATGCAAGCGGGCTGGAGGGGAAATGGAAAGGCTTCGGACTCCTGGCCTGCACAATTTCATTCTCTTTGGCGCTGGCGGCTGCGTTTCCATTGTCTGCAAGCGGGCAGGCTCCCGGAGCCAGCGCCGCGGCAGCCACATCCGCGGGCAATCAGCCCATTGTCATCACTCTGCGAGATGCGATCCGGCGCGCCCAGGCCAACGAGCCCACATACGCGGCCGCGTCAGCGGCAGGAGTCAGTGCGGAGCTGGACCGCTCCATTGCGCGCGCCAACTTGTTACCGGGCGTCAACTACTACAATCAGGCGCTCTATACACAGCCCAATGGATTGCTGAATCAAGCGGGACAGGGAGTGGCGCCGCAGCCGGCCCCGCGCTTCATCGCCAACAACGCGGTGCGCGAGTATGCCAGCCAGGCAATGATCAACGAAACCGTAGGATTGGGGCAACTGGCCGCGGTGCGCCGCGCCGATGCCGCGGCGGCGCTGGCCCAGGCGGAGCTGGAAATTGCGCGGCGCGGGCTTGTGGCAGCGGTCACCACCCTCTATTACGGATCGCTGGCGGAGGATCGCAAGCTGGCGGTGGCTGAGCAAGCCCGCAAGGAAGCTGCCGACTTTACGGCTCTTACCGAAAAAAGAGAAAAGGGCCGTTATGCCGCGCACGCCGACGTAGTCAAGGCGCAACTGTCAGAGCAGCAACGCGACCGCGAACTGGTGGATGCCCGGGTGGCGGCAGAAAAGGCCCGGCTCGAACTTGGCGTTCTGCTCTTTGCCGATCCGCGGACTCCGTACCAGCTCCAGCCCGTCGATCATGTAGAGCCCCTGGCGGCCAAGGCGGAGGTGGAAGCCGATGCGGCCAGGAACAATCCGGAGCTGAAGAGTGCTCTGGCGGCGCTGCAGGTGAGTGACGCGGATGTGGAAGCGGCGCGGGCCGCCTATCTGCCCGACCTGGGATTGAATGTGACCTACGGTATCGATGCTCCGCAGGTTGCCGTGAACGGGCCTGATGGCGTGCGCAACCTGGGCTACTCGGCAGCCGTGACGCTCAACATACCGGTCTGGGACTGGCTCTCGACGCAGCACAAGGTGAAACAGAGCGAGATTCGGCGCGAAGCCGCGCGTGTTGCCTTAAGTGCGACCCAGCGGCAGTTGATCGCGCAGCTCGAAGAAGCCTATTCGGAGGCCAAGGCGGCGCGTGATGAGCTGGCTTCGCTGGATCAGAGCGTTGCGACGGCAGCCGAAAGCCTGCGGCTCACCAGGATGCGCTACAGCGGCGGCGAAGCTACGGTACTGGAAGTTGTGGATGCGGAGAACTCTTATGTGATGTCCGAGAATGCGCGCGAGGACGGACGGGTACGTTACGAGGCAGCGCGCGCCAATCTGCAAACCCTTACGGGAATGATGTAGGTCGGGAATGGGCAGAAAAATGAGCAGGAATTCGATCAAAGAAACGGTCTGCGCGCAAGCGCGCTGGATTTTGCTGGGTGCGATGGCGCTTCTGGCAGCCTTTTTGCCGGGTTGCAAGCAGGAATCCGCGCCGGAGACGCAGGTGACGGTTCAGGCCGAACATCCGGAACTGGGTCCCATCGCCGAGCACATCGTGGCCGATGCAGTTCTTTCGCCTATCGCGCAGGCGGCAATCGAACCCAAGATCAGCGCGCCGGTGAAAAAGTTCTACGTGCAACGGGGATCGAAGGTAAGCCAGGGTCAGCTTTTGGCTACACTTGAAAACCGGGACCTGACCGCGACGGCGCTGGACAATAGGGGCGCCTATGAGGCGGCTCAGGCAGACTACGCGACGGCCACAAGAGCGCAGGTTCCTGAAGCCACACAGCAGGCCGAGCTCGCGGTGAAGCAGGCCAAGGCCAATCTCGACTTGAATCAGGTCATCGTGGAGAGCCGCACCAAATTATTTGCGGAAGGCGCGATTCCCGGCCGCGATCTGGATACAGCCCAGGCCGCGCTGGTACAGGCGCAAAGCGCATACGCCGTGGCGGAAAAGCATCTTCAGGCCCAGCTCAGCGTGAGCCAGGCAGCGGCGCTGAAGGCGGCGCAGGGGCAGTTGACTTCAGCCCAGGGCAAGTATGAGGCCGCCAAGGCACAGGTGGCTTATTCGGAGATCCGCAGCCCCATCAGCGGGGTTGTTACCGAGCGGCCTTTGTTCGCGGGTGAAACGGCGAGCGCGGGCACGCCGCTGCTGACGGTGATGGACACCTCCACACTGCTCGCCAAAGCGCACATCGGACAAAGCATGGCCCAGCAATTGAAGCTGGGCGATGCTGCGTCCGTGAGTGTGCCGGGCATGGATAAGCCGGTTGAGGCAAAGGTTACGCTGATCAGTCCGGCGCTCGATCCCGGCAGTACCACGGTCGAGGTGTGGCTCAGGATCGACAACCGGGACGGCAAGCTGAGGGTGGGGACACCGGTGAAGGTGTCCATTACCGGCCGAACCGTTGCCAAGGCGTGGAAGGTTCCCTCGTCCGCAATATTGACTGCGCTGGATGGCAGCAAATCAGTGATGGTGATCGGCAGCGATGAAAAGGCCCATCGCAAGCGCGTGACTCTGGGCATCGTGGACGGCGATGAGGCGCAAGTCACAAGCGGGCTGCTGCCATCAGACGTGGTGATCACTATCGGCGGGTATGCGATGGATGAAGGAACGAAGGTGAAAGTGGGCGCGGCGGACGACGCTGATGCGTCCGGCAAGGACGGAGGGGGCAACTGATGCGCAACCAAGGCTCTGGTTCACTTTCGGGCGCAAGCGCCGGCCAGAAGCCCTTCTGGCTGGCCCGGTCGGCGCGCACTATCTTCTTCTTCGCGGCTGTGCTCACCGTGGCCGGCATCTACTCCGCATTCCGGGTGCCAATCTCGGTCTTTCCCGAGACAAACTTTCCGCGCGTGGTCATTGCCGTGGACAACGGAGTCATGCCGGTCGATCAGATGGAAGTGACTATCACCCGGCCCATTGAAGAAGCGGTGAACAGCGTTCCGGGTCTTGTGACCGTGCGCTCGACGACCAGCCGCGGGACGGCCGAAGTAAGCCTGTTCTTCAACTGGAACGTGGACATGGTCACTTCGCTGCAGTTGGTGAATGCGGCGCTGGCGCAGGTGCAGCCCGAGCTGCCCGCGACGGCCAAGATCATCGCCAACCGCCTGACCTTCGCCACCTTTCCGATTCTCGGTTATAGCCTGACCTCCGACACCGTGCCGTTGACTCAGTTGTGGCAGATTGCAACCTACGATCTGAAGCCACCCTTGAATCGTGCGGCAGGGGTCAGCACCGTAACTGTGCAGGGCAGTCAGATTCCCGAGTACCACGTCATCCCCAACCTGGCGCTGCTCCAGAACGCCGGGGTGACGATTACGGACCTGGTCAATGCGATCCAGGCTTCGAACGTCATTGATTCACCCGGCCTGTACGAGGCCAATCACCAGTTGATCCTGGGGCTGGTGGGCGCGCAGGTGCACAATATCGATGAATTGCGGAAACTTGTTGTGAAGACAACATCGCGCGGCGCTCCCGTGCGGGTTGCCGATGTGGCCACGGTAGAGCCGGCCACCAAGCCGGTATATACGGCCGTGACCGCGAACGGCAAGCCGGCGGTGCTGTTGAACATTGCGCGCCAGCCCTCAAGCAACACAGTGGCCGTGGCTGACGCGGTGGCTGCTCAGGTCAAGGAGTTGCGGCGCAAGCTGCCGCCGGGCGTCAAACTCGAAGCATTTTACGACCAGTCGCAACTGGTGCGAGACAGCATTGCCAGCGTACGCGACGCCATCTGCATCGGCCTTTTTCTAGCCTGCGTGGTGCTCTTCCTGTTTCTGCGCGACTGGACCTCTTCGCTGGTGGCCGGGCTGGTTATACCTGTAACGGTGGCCGTCACCATCCTGACGCTATGGGCGATTGGCCAGAGCTTCAACCTGATGACGCTGGGCGGATTGGCCGCCGCAATCGGATTGGTGATCGACGACGCCATTGTGATGGTGGAGAACATCGTCATGCACCGCGACGCGGGCGAACACCGCACCGAGGCGGTCCGCAAGGCCCTGCAGGAACTCACCAGGCCGCTTATTGGATCCACCATCACGCCCGTCGTCGTGTTTCTGCCGCTGATCTCAGTGAGTGGCGTAACGGGCGCGTTCTTTCGCGCGCTGGCCATTACCATGACTGCCGCGTTGCTCACGTCGCTGGGGCTGGCCCTTACATGGACGCCGGGGCTGAGCTTCGTACTGCTTCGTGACCGGGGCAACCATGCGGCGCATGAAGACCATGCGGCGGGGCGCATGCTCGGCGGTGTGCTGCGGACTCACCGCCGGGTCCTCGATTGGGCGCTGGCCAAGCCGCTCTGGCTTGGTGTCGCGTGTTTGCTGCTGGTTGTGGGCACCTGGGCGGGATACCAGGGCCTGGGCACCAATCTGTTGCCAGAGATGGACGAAGGCGGCTTCATCCTTGACTACATCATGCCTGCAGGCAGCTCTCTGAGTGAAACGAACCGCGTCCTCGAACATGTCTACCGCATTCTGCATTCCATCCCCGAGGTGGAAAGCACCTCGCGGCGCACGGGTCTGCAGTTGGGCCTGGCTGCGGTTACCGAAGCGAATACCGGCGACTTTACGGTGAAGCTCAAAGCAAAGCGCAGCCGCTCTGTGTGGGAAGTGATGGATGAAGCGCGCGCGCGAATCAATGCCGCC
>JAJZVZ010000115.1 GCA_021846945.1 Acidobacteriota bacterium
CTTTGGAGCGTATGAAGGTACACGCATTAATTCGGCCAGCGAATTGCTCTACAACGTGCCCACGCTTGCCGAGAGAAACGGGGATTTCAGCGGGATTCGGCAGACCTTATGGAATCCATATACGACCCGGCCTGACCCGAACAATCCCGGAAAGTATCTGAGGGACCCGTTCCCGAATAACAACGTTTCGTCGGCGATTGATCCGGTGATGCAGAAGCTGGTCAACCAGGTATACCCAGCGCCGGTGACCACCGCATCAGGCCAGTTCAACGGCCAAGACACAACTCCCACCCTCACTGACGTGGATAACTACACGGTGCGCATCGATCACCAGTTTAATCAGTCGAATTCCGTGTGGGGGCGCTTTAGCCAGTTCTTTGCAACGCAGGACCACTCGGGCGGGATGCAGGGGCTGACCGCGCACGATACGAGCGACGGAAACAACTGGGGCATTGGTTATCTTCATACGTTTGGCTCCTCGGCAACCCTGCAGGTAACAGCTGGTCACGTGAACCAGGTATTCAAGACGGCGACGAACTTCACCCACACGGTGGATGCCAGTGGATTCGATCCGGCATTTGCCTGCAGTTTCCTGGGGCCGCTATCGTGCCAGATTCCGGACCTTGGAGTACCCGGCTATGCCGGGGGCGGTCCGAGCTATCTGGACGACGACGATGGAAATATCTATCAATGGAGTGCGGACTTTACCAAACTGGCCGGCCGCCATACCTGGGACGTGGGCGCGCTCATCAGCCATAACAGCGAAAGCATTTTAAATGCGAATGGCAATCTGAATTTCACGGCATTTCAAACGGAGAACCTGGAGTCCCCGGCCGGTACGGGCAACGCCATGGCGTCGTTTTTGATTGGAGTACCCGACAATGGCGAGCGACGCAATAACTTGAAACTGCCGGAAAACGGGTGGGTGAACGGCGTCTATGTGGGGGACCAGTGGAAGGTGAGCTCGAAAATGACCGTGAACATCGGGTTGCGCTACGACTGGGACATCATGCCGACATTGGCCCCGAATGTGACGCAATCGAATATCACCGGAGCATTTGACTTCCGGAACGGGACCTACATTTTGACGAAGTCGGCTGCGGGACTGGGCTCCTGTGCCACCTTGAAGTCCGCGCCGTGCATTCCCGGGGGTACGCTGCCAGACCATGTGGTGGTGGGAAACAGTAACTCGCTCATCAACAATCAGGTTGACAATATCCAGCCGCGTTTGGGCATTTCGTACCAGATTGATTCGACGCGCGTGTTGCACCTGGGCTACGACCGCGCTTACGACAACTGGTCCGCGATTATGCAGATGACGCAGAACGAAGGAGCGCTGTGGCCATCATTCGGATTGGATATCTCTTCAGCCCTGAATCCGACGGCCGTGACAACCACCGCCGAGAATCCGCTGAATCTTACTGCCGGGCAGACGAGCAGCCTTCCGCTGCCATCACCCTTCACGCAGCAGGCCTTTTTCATTGCGCCCTATCTCAAGAACCCTTACTCCGATCAGTGGGTCGTCGGGCTTCAACAGATGGTAGGGAATAACACGGTCCTGACGCTGAACTATGTTGGATCGCGCAGTTCGCATATGCCCTGCTGCGATGTGTATAACGTGGCCACCACACCGGGGCCGGGCAATCCCCAACTCCGCGCGCCGTTTCCGTATATCACTCATACCCACTACGAGCAGAGCAATGGATCGAGCACCTACGATGCGTTGCAGGCTCAGTTGCAACAAAGAACGTCAGGGGGCCTGACTTACACGCTCAATTACACATGGTCCAAAACCATGGATGTCGCCTGTGACGGCTACTTCGGAGCGGAAGGCTGCTTTATCCGGAATCCGTACAATCCGGCTGCCGACCGCAGCGTGGCGGGCTTCGACCTGCCCCAAATGGTGACTGGAAATCTCACCTACGAATTGCCATTCGGAAGAGGCAAGAGGTTCCAGACCGGTAATCGGGTCACGGATGCGATCATCGGCAACTGGGAGATGAACGCCATTACCACCCTGACCTCCGGAACTCCATTCACCGTTTCTTTCGCCGGCGATGCAGCCAACACGGGCAACAACCATCAGGGCGTGGACCAGGTAGGAAATCCGAAACTGTCGAGCCCGACTGTTCGCGAGTGGTTTAATACCGCGGCGTATAAGGCGCCCGCTCCATACACCTATGGCGGTGTGCCGAGAAATACGCTGCGGTCCGACTGGCATCGCGACCTCGACCTTTCGGTCTTTCGGCGGTTTCCGATTGAGAGCACAAGTCTGGAACTGCGCGCAGAGGCGTTCAATGTCACCAATACACCGGTATGGGGAGTTCCGGTTGGCACCCTGAACAGTCCTACGTTTGGGCAGATATCCGGCACAGCCAGCACGCAGCGCGAACTGCAGTTTGCCGCCAAGTTCTACTTCTGAGTCCGCTACGAGTACGCAAGATGGCTTTACGCTTCTTGTTCAGGCCGCTCGATACCAGGTGAACGTAAGTCTGGCCGAGCCGTCTTGCGGAAAGTGGCTCCGGATCGCTTTCCGCGGCTGCGATCAGAAACTTTGGCATCGAGCCAGGCACGGCAAAAAGCACTGAAAAGTGAAGAGATTCCCTACCTTTTTGTCAGCTTGAGTGACGAAACCGCTCGCAAATCGATGGAGATAGAACTCCATAAGGCTGCCGACTGCTTGCGCAATATGAAGAGTTACCGACTCAAGGGACTGCATATACAAGCTTCGATTTAGCCAACATGCAGCCTGAACGCAGATATCGGAAAGCTGCTGCAAGAGCACTCATGACGCGACAAAAGGTATAATCGGCCCATGGTGGCGAGTGTGCAGACAAACTCACCGGAAACGGCAATTGCACCAGACGCGGCATTGAAACTGCACGCTCTGGAGGCAAAGCTGGAGCAGTTGGGCAGCCTCATGGTGGCCTACTCCGGCGGTGTGGATTCGGCATTCCTGGCGGCCACGGCGCATCGCGTGCTGGGTTCGCGTATGCTGGCGGTACTGGCGGATTCCCCGTCGCTGGCGCGGCGCGACATGGAGCAGGCCTGCGCCTTTGCCCGCTCGCTCGATATGCCCCTGCGCGTGATTCAAACCGAAGAGTTGGACCGGCCCGAGTACGCGCGCAATGATGCCAACCGCTGCTTCCATTGCAAAGACGAGTTGTTTACCACCATGGAAGCGCTCGGTGGCAAGCTGGGATTCACCAACATCGCCTACGGCATGAACGCCGACGACACCAGGGATTATCGCCCCGGCCAGCGCGCCGCCACACAGCATGCGGTTCTTGCGCCGCTGGCGGAGGCAGGCCTGACCAAACTGGAGATTCGCGCACTTTCCAAGGCGGCCGGTTATCCGCTCTGGGACCGACCCGCAGCACCATGCCTGTCTTCGCGCGTCGAATATGGCCGCACCGTGACACGCGAAGTGCTCGAACAGGTAGAGAAGGCCGAGGAGAGCATGCGTCAGTTGGGCTTCCGCGAGCTACGCGTTCGCCATCATGGAGAGCTGGCTCGCGTTGAAATCGCCCGCTCCGAACTGCCCCGCGCGCTCACGATGGAGATGCTGGACGCGATCACAGAAGTGCTGAAACAGGCAGGCTTCAAATATGTGACGCTCGATTGCGCGGGCTTCCGGTCCGGCTCTCTGAATGCGATTCTGCCTGTCGAAGTCTTGGCCCGGCGCGGCGCATAGGCGGCAAGTACGCGTTTGCAAAATGACGCCGACCAGAGACAAGATCCTCAAACCGGCGCGACACCCGGGAGCGGCGTCCATGCGTGCTCCTCGTAAGGGTTAGGCGATTCTGCAAAGCGCCGTATAAAATCACAATGCGATGCGTATTGGATACCTCGAGTGCTTTTCGGGCATAAGCGGCGACATGCTACTGGGCGCCCTTGTCGATGCCGGCGTTCCCATTGACTCACTGGCAAAGACAGCGGTGGCATTGAATGTGGGCGCGCGGCTTGAGATGCGTAAGGTGAGTCGCGGAGGGGTGGCCGGCACCAAGGTGGACGTAGTCACGCCCGATCACGCCGAAAGCGAACACGGCCACAGCCACGAGAGCCACACGGCGCACAGCCACGCGCATGACCACGAGCACGACCGCGGCCATGCGCATCATTCCCATTCACACGAGGAACATGCGCACGGAGAGCATGGCGCGGAGCACACGCATGAGCATCACGAGCACGCGCCGCACCGCTCCCTTTCCGCGATCCTCAAAATCATCGAGTCGGCGCCGCTCGCCGAGACTGTCAAAGAGCGCTCCAGCCGCGCCTTCCGACTGCTGGGCGAGGCTGAAGCTGGCATCCATTCCATTCCGATTGAGAAGGTGCACTTCCACGAGGTGGGCGCGGTAGACACCATCATCGATATCGTGTGCGCGGCGGCCGGGTGCGAGGCGCTCCGCGTCGATCGCTGGCTTGCCTCTCCTCTGAATGTGGGAAGCGGAACCGTAAAGTGCCAGCATGGAACGCTGCCCGTGCCCGCACCGGCCACGCTGGCACTGCTGGGCGATGCGCCGGTCTACGCGGCCGGCCCGCCGCTGGAGCGCGTGACCCCGACGGGCGCGGCAATTCTGCGCATGCTCGATGTGCGCTATGCGCCACTGCCAGCCATGCGCGTCAAGACGTCGGGCTACGGAGCGGGCAAGCGCGATACTCCGGGCCAGCCCAACCTGCTGCGCCTGCTGGTAGGCGAAGATGATGCAGCGGATGCCGCCGTCGAGCCGATTGCGGTGATTGAGGCGGTCATCGATGACTCCAGCCCGCAGTTGCTCGCCTACGTCAGCGAGTTGCTGCTCCAGGCCGGCGCATGGGATGTATATCGCGCCGCGGTGCAAATGAAGAAAGGCCGCACCGGCGTCCAAATGACCGTGCTCTGCCGCCCCGATCTAGTGCCGGCGCTGCGTGACCTTGTATTTCGCGAGACCACGACGATCGGACTGCACTGGCGGATAGAAAATAAGCTGGCGCTGGCCCGCGGGTTTGCTGAAGTCAAGACGCAATGGGGACCGGTGAGGATGAAGATCGCGCGCTGGCCCTCCGGTGAAGTGGCCAATGCTTCTCCGGAGTATGAGGATTGCCGCAAACTCGCGGAGCAACACGATGTCCCGCTCAAGCGGGTGATGCAGGAAGCAATGCAGACCTACGCAATGAACAAGGAGGTGCGCTGATGAATCGCGCTCAGATTGAAACACTGCTCAATGAAGTGCGTGAGGGCAGCACCAGCGTTGATCATGCGCTCGAACGCCTGCGCGGGATGCCCTTCGAGGACCTGGGCTTTGCCAAACTCGACCATCATCGCGCCCTGCGCACCGGCATGCCCGAAGTGATCTTTGCGGCAGGCAAGGCCACACAGCAGGTGGCGGATATCTTTGTTCGCATGGCCAACGCCGGAGGCAACGTGCTAGCCACCCGCGTCACGCCCGAAATGGTGGAGGCGGTCCGCGCCGTCGAGCCGCGTGCCGAGTTCCATGCAGCAGCCCGCGCTATTACGCTCGCCCAGGCGCCTACGCCGCCGGGCAAAGGAACCATCGCGGTGGTCTGCGCAGGCACCAGCGATCTGCCGGTGGCTGAAGAGGCCGCCGTAACGGCACAGCTGATGGGTAACACCGTCGAGTTGATCGCCGATGTAGGTGTAGCCGGCATTCATCGCCTGCTGGCGCAAAAGGAATCGCTGCAATCCGCACGTGTGCTGATTGTGTGCGCGGGCATGGAAGGCGCACTGCCGACTGTGGTCGGCGGGTTGGTGCACGCGCCGGTGCTGGCTGTTCCCACCAGCGTAGGCTATGGCGCCTCGCTCGGCGGCGTGGCCGCGCTGCTCGGCATGCTGAACACCTGCACACCCAATGTCTGTGTCGTCAATATTGACAATGGCTTCGGCGCGGCGTGCATTGCCTCACTCATCAATCACCTGTAGAGGCTCTTTCCTTCCCTCATCGGGATGCGTGCTCAACGGAATTAGTTTGCACATCGCTGTGATTCCCGCCAGCCTGAAGTTGGCAGCCTGCATCGTGATTGATTTTGTACATTATTCTTATGCGCTTCCGGGGCTATGACTTTGGATTCTGCCCAGGAAGCCGCGAATCAATTAAGCCGGTGGACAGAGAGAGGCTATGGCCGAGTGTTTCCAGATCAGTTTGCTGGATAATGTCGCAACCCTGCTCGCGGATGCCGAGCCCGGCTCCGTGACAATTCGCGGAGAGGCGGAACAGCAGGCGATCCACCTGGCTCAGCCCGTCAGGATAGCGCATAAAGTTGCCTTGCGGGCGATGGAAAAGGGAGCACCGGTGGTGAAGTATGGCGTGCCCATCGGCGAAGCTACGCAATCCATTGCGCCCGGCGAGTGGGTTCATCTGCACAACTGCCGCAGTTTCTACGACGACGGCTCCTCCCACCTTAACCTGGAAACAGGAGCGCGCGAGGAGATGCCCTATGTCTGATGAATCCGCAACGCTCCGCAATGCGGCCTGGGAAGGCTATCTGCGCCCGGACGGCCGCAAAGGCATCCGCAATCTGTTGCTGGTCGTCTATACAGTGCAATGCGCGGAATTCGTTGCTCAGGAAATTGCCCACGGCGAAGCCGACACCCATGTTATCGGATTTCCCGGCTGTTACGACAACGCCTACGCCATCCGTCTGCTGCTCGCACTGGCGCGTCATCCCAACGTGGGCGGTGTGCTCGCGGTTGGCCTGGGCTGCGAATACACGCAGCCGGCGCGCATTGCGGATGTCGTGCGCGCGTCAGGGAGGCCGGCCCACTCCTTCTTCATTCAGGAACACGGCGGAACTCGCTCAAGCATCGAGTACGGCAAGCAGTTGCTTGCCGCGCTGCGCCGGGACGTGGAGTCCGCTCCGCGCGTGCCGATGGATTGGCGTGACCTGATGGTAGGCTGCGAATGCGGCGGCTCCGACGGCACCTCAGGCCTGGCTGGGAACCCGGTGGTGGGACGCTTCTTCGACCTGCTGGTCGATCTTGGTGGATCGGCGATCTTTGAGGAAACCGTGGAGATGATCGGGTTGCGCGATGTGCTCGCCCGCCGCGGCAAAACCCCCGAAGCGCAACAAGCGCTGCGCCACACTTACGACAAGGCGGAGCACTACTGCCGCTCGGTCCGTCAATACTCAATTGCTCCCGGTAACTTTGCCGGCGGCCTCACGACGATTGAAGAAAAGAGCATGGGCGCCTTCGCCAAGAGCGGCTCGCGCCCCATCGAAGGCGTAATTCGCGTTGCCGAAACACCGCCGCACCCGGGACTCTGGCTGCTCGACTCCGTCCCCGATCAAAGCTTCATGCAGTTCGGCTATACCAATCCGAACGATACCGAGGGGATTATGGACCTGATCTCCACCGGCGCGCAGATCATTCTCTTCGTTACCGGCCGGGGCAGCGTGATTGGGTCTCCCATTGCGCCACTTATCAAGATCACCGGAAACGGGAAGACGTTCCGCAACATGGAACAGGACATCGACTTTAACGCCGGGCGCGTACTCGACGGATCGATGACCATGGACGGAGCCGGCACGGCGCTGGCGGAACTGGTCCGCAGCGTGGCAGGCGGCACTATGACCAAGCCTGAGCAGATTGGCCACCGCGAGTATTTCATCATGTACAAGCACCAGGACACTCCCTCGCTCACGGAGGGATGCCGTGCATAGTTCGGCGCCTGACGCAGGCAAAGCATTTTCTCTTGATGGCAAAGTAGCGCTCATCACCGGCGGAGGAACCGGCCTGGGTTTTGCCATGGCTGAGTGTTTCATCGCTGCCGGCGCGCGCGTGGTCATCACGGGCAGGCGCACGGAAATTCTCGAACGCGCCGTTGCCCGGCTTGGCCCGAATGCCGCAGGCATCGAACATGACGTAACCCGAACAGAAAGCGCGACCTTGGTTCTCACCGAAATCAGGGAGAAACACGGACCGCCCACGATTCTGGTGAACAATGCCGGCGTGCATCTAAAGCGGGCGCTCACGGACACAGGCACCGAAGACTTTCGCAACGTCCTTGGGACACATGTCGAGGGCGCATTCGCCATGACGCGCGCAGCCGTTCCGTATATGAAAGAAGCCGGCGGCGGCAGCGTGCTCTTTGTCGCCTCCATGACGTCGCTAATCGGCATGCCACTCACGGTCGCTTACTCCGCCGCAAAATCGGCGTACGTCGGCATGACGCGCTCGCTGGCCACCGAGCTTGCGCCGGACAACATTCGCGTGAATGCAATTGCGCCCGGATGGATTGAAACCCCGATGCTCGAACAGGCCCTTGCTGGCGATCCCGAACGGAAGAAAAAGATCCTCGGGCGCACTCCGATGCAGCGGTTTGGGACGCCGGCCGATATTGGCTGGTGCGCGGTCTACCTCTGCAGTCCCGCCGCCGCGTTCATCAACGGAGTCATTCTGGCCGTCGATGGCGGCGCAAGCATCGGCTTCTGACCGGCATCGCAGTCATCTCCCCTGACACCGGCACAATACCTCGGACCGCGATAATGCGGAAGGATCGGAGCCCGGCGCAGATCAGCGAAAATTTTCGGCATCAAAGATGTTGAAAGAAATTGCCTGTAAATGAAAATTATATGTACACTTGCCTTTCGGGATTTCCTGGAGCGGGAGGAGTGTTTTGTGAGCTGGAAAAGGCCTGGTCTTGTCTATTTGGCGCTGCTCGGCTTCGCCATCACGGCGTCAGCGCAGGTCACCATCGACCACCGCTGGTCGAATACCGACGCGCAAAGTCTGATCGGACTGCCCATGGGCAGCCACAAGACCATCGTGGACAAGCAGGGCGACCTCAAGTGGTCGCAATGGAGCCTGAAGCGCAGGCCGCTCGACTCGCCGATCGGCTTCAGCGCCCAGATGGACGGCGAGCTGGCCATCGAGGCATTCGCCGGCGCGCAGCCGCTCGCCGTAAGCAGCCAGGAACTCTATCGCGGTCGCTATCCTTTTGTGGTTTCGACGCTGCATAGCGGTGCAATGACGCTAGAGGAACTGGCGTTCTCCGTGGATCCCGATGCAAAGCCGGGAGAGCTGCCTAACCGGAACTCCGGCGCACGGGGCATGGACATGTTGCAGCTCACCTTCCGCAACACCGGCGCGGTCGCGGCCGATGCAGCGCTCAAGCTCAGCGGTAGACAGCGCAATCTTCCAGGCCACGCCGCAGGCCACTCGCTCATCACGCGTGCCGGCGAGGATGTCGCGCTGGTAACAGAAACAGACGGCGCCACGGTAACCACTGAAGCCAATGGGCTCGCGCTGGTCCTGCATGTCAGCGTTCCCGCCCGCAGCGTGAAGACGCTCTGGATCGAACTGCCCTACGAGTGGCCGGCCGCGCGGAATGCGGCACTGTCGCATGCAAGCGGAGACATGCTGCTGAACAAGGCCGTGGCGCAATGGAACGGCCTGTGGGCGCGCGCAACCACGATCGACTTTCCGCAGCGCCAGTTGAGCGACTTCTATTACTCGTCAATCGCGTATGTACTCATCCTCTCCGAATATGATGCGCGCGGTGACCTGTGGACGCTCGACGGACCCGCGGTTTATCGCCAGTACTGGGGCCGCGGCGAGTACTTCCAGGCGCGCGCGATGGAAGTGGCTGGGTTTCTCGATCCGGCGCGGCAGAGCGTTGAACATGCCCTTCACATCATCAACGACGACGGCGAATGGGATGGGCCGCCCGTAAGCGGCTGGCCTGCCTGGGACAATGCCGGTGGCAATGTGGGAGCGGTGTGGGAATACTACCTGTTCTCTCGCGACAAGCAGTGGCTCGCGCAGGCGTATCCCTTCATGGTGCGAGCGTCCCGGTGGATTCGCGATCACCGCGAAGAGACAACGCTCGAAGACGTAACGGGAATCCCGCCGGGAGCGCAGCCGATCAAGCGGATGATCTCGTCTCGATGCCGGCCAGAGCCGAATCCTCCGCTGCAGCCCGGCGAGAAGACTTACTGGTATGGCCTGCTGCCGTGGAGCTACGGAGATTCGGGGCTTCCGGAAGGCCACTCCTTCGCGCATAACTTCATGGCCGCGTATGCCGAGCGAGTTACCAGTGACGCCGCCAAGGTTCTGGGTCACACCGGCGATGAAGCCTGGCTCGATCGCGAATACGCGGCATATACGGCCGCCATTCACGAAAGCGTGCGCCGGGCCGTCGCGCTCGAAACCACCATGCCGCACTATCTGCCCGCAATGCCGACCTATCCGCAGGGAGCGTATTCGCAAACCTATCTGGCTGTGTATCCCACACATCTCTACTCGCCTAATGATCCGCTCGTGACCGGGCTCATCGATCGCATGGAGGGCGAGGAAAAACAGGGTTTGCCGACCAATGTGGCATGGGCGGGACTGGCCGGCGTCTGGGCGGGCGAATCGATGAACATGGCGGAAACCTACCTGTTGCGTGGCGAAAAGCAAAAGGCCGTAAACATGTTCGTCGCGGCCCTCAACCACAGCTACACGACCAAGGTCTGGAAGGAAGAGATCCTGGTGGATGTAACCCTGCCGCGCGCCTGCAATACTCCGCACAGCAAGCGCAAGGACATGCAGGGCACGGGCGACATGCCCGAGGCCTGGGCCAACGCCAACCTCGTCCTGTTTCTGCGCGATATGCTGCTGAATGACCGCGGAGGCAAGCTGCATCTGCTGGCCGGATTGCCGGCAAGCTGGGTTCCGGAGGGGAAATCGCTGGTCCTTCAAAATGCGCCGGTGACGACCGGCGGCGAAGTAAGCGTGCGCGTTGAGCATTTGAACATAAAAGACTGGCGCATTACGATTGATCCGCATGGCGCAACACGCGCATTCGTGTTGCATCTGCCCGTTGACGCGAGCAGCATCGCCTCGGTGCGCGTCGATGGCAGGCCCTCAGCAGTGAATGCGGAGGTGCCGCTGACAGCGCCGGGAAAAGTAAGCGTAGTTGAGGTGGTGCAACGATGAATCGGCGTGCATTTATAGGAAGCGCTGCGGCAGCAGCCGCAACCTCCTGCTTTGCGCCTCGCCTGCTTCGCGGGCAAAGCAACTCAGCCGGCAACTCGCCTGTCTTGCAGGCGACGCTCACGGTGGATGAGGCAAAGAGGCTGACCACCGTACCGATGGACTTCACGGGCTTGAGCTACGAATCGGCGCAATTGGCCAATCCCGCATTCTTCGCTGCGAGCAATAAGGCTCTGATCGCGCTCTTCCGCGAGCTAGGCCGCGAGGGCGTGCTGCGCCTCGGCGGCGGAACCAGTGAATACACTGCATTCACAACCAAAGAGCCGTCCGGGCCGCCACCATTCGACGCCGTCGGCCCCGACACAAGCAAGAATGTCGACACCGATACGCCCATTACGCCGAAGAGTCTGCGCAATCTGCGCGCCTTTCTCGACGCCACCAACTGGCGTTGTCTCTATGGCCTCAATCTCGCCCGCGGCCCCATCAAGCGCGCGGCTGAAGAAGCATCTTACGCCCAGCGCATCCTGGGCCCGCGCCTCATCGCTTTTCAGCTCGGTAACGAGCCGGATGCATGGCGCAAGCGCTACCGCCCCGCCACATGGTCGTATGCCGATTACTGGAAAGAATGGTCCGCGGCGCGAGCGGCCGTGGTTGCACGGGTTCCGCAGGCCAGATTCGCTGGCCCCGATGTCTCCAACAAAATGAACTATGTCGCCGGATTCGCGCAGGATGTGAAAAGGAGCGCGCCTGACGTTGTGATGCTCACCTGGCACTACTACGCCATGGGCCCGGCAGGCGCAAAGGGCATCACCATCGACAAGCTGCTGTCGCCTGACCCGAAGCTCGATCGTGACTTGCAGATCGCCGTGGAGGCAGCGCGCGAGGCTGGGCTTCCGTATCGCATGAGCGAAGGCAACTCCTGCTGGAACGGCGGCCAACCCGGCGTGAGCGACACGCTGGCCAGCGCATTGTGGGTCGTCGATATCATGCTTCACTTCGCCGCCATGGGCTGCGCAGGCGTGAACCTGCACGGCGGTGGCGACGGCTATTACACGCCGATCGCCGGCGGCCTGACCGCGGGTTTTGTGCGCCGGCCGGAGTTTTTTGGAATGGCGTTGGCGAAGCAGTTTGCCGGAGTGGCAATCGAAGAATCGAGTCTTGTTTGCAGCAGCGACAAAGTCCGTGCTTACGCGGGCACGAGAGCAGGCGCGCACTGTATCGTTGCGATCAATAAAACCGATCAGCCAGTCTCCATGAAGGTACCTCTGCGAAATGCACATGAGCAGTGGCTGCTTACCGGTCCGGCAATCGATGCCAGGCAGGGCATTACACTCACCAAAGGTCACGCTGACGCTTTGCGCGACGGCGTTCTGCACGTATCGCCCTACAGCGCGGTACTGGTGGAACAATAGGAGAACTCAGGATGCGGAAACGATGGAGCAGGAGGCGCTTTTTGCGCGATGCGGCCCTTACCGGCGCAGCGCTGGCGCAGTTACCGGCCTCGCATGCATGGGGTAAAGGCGCGGATGAACAGGAGGGTGGACACAGCATCTTCTTTGAGCAGCCGGCCGCCGCCTGGCCCGACGCGTTGCCGGTGGGCAATGGACGTTTGGGCGCGGTTGTTTTTGGCGCCACGAAGAAAGAGCGCCTGCAGTTGAATGAAGAGACCGTGTGGATCGGCGAGCGGCGCGACCGGAACAATCCGCAGGCCAGCCGCACGCCGGAAGTGCAAAAGCTGCTGATGGCCGGCAAGGTGCACGAAGCTGAAGCACTGGCGGCGCAGGTGATGATGGGAATTCCCGTCCGGCTGCCCTGCTACCAGACGCTCGGCGACTTGTGGCTCGAATTCGACGGCGTGCCCGAGCAGGTTACGGATTACCGGCTGGAGCTGGATCTCGATGAGGCGATTGCAAAGACGCGCTTTGCCGCCGGCGATGTGCGGTGGACGCGCGAAATCTTCAGTTCCGCGCCACGCAACGTGATCGTTGTGCGCCTGGAATCGACATACCCGATGACGCTGAATGTGAAACTTGACCGCCCGGCACACAGCGAAACAAGTGCTGCAGCAAACGATCGCCTTGTGATGACGGGCGCGGCGCGGCCTGTGAATCCGACAACTGATCCCGCGACACAGGAGCGGCAAGTGGGCGTGGCCTTTCGCGCAGAGGTCAAGGCGATTCTCGATAGCGGTACGGTTCATGCAAGCCAGGGCTCTTTACGAATCGAGAATGCGCGCGCTGTTACGCTCCTGGTAACGGCGGCAACAGACTTCCGCGAATGCGATGACGCGGGTATGGCGAAGGCATGCGCGCGGAATCTGGCAGATGCCGCATCGCTCACTTACAGTCAACTGCGCGCCGAGCATGTGGCCGACTATAACCGCTACGCGCAACGCGCGGAGATCCGGCTGATGGAGGGCCGCGACCCGCTCGCAAAGATGCCGACCGACAAGCGCATGCAGCGCGTCAAGGACGGTAGTGAGGATACCGGTTTGATCGAAAACTACTTTCGATTCGGCCGGTACATGCTCATCAGCAGTAGCCGCCCCGGCACACTGCCGGCAAATCTGCAGGGCATCTGGAACGAGAGCCTGGATCCGCCGTGGGGATCAAAGTACACCGTCAACATCAATGCGGAGATGAATTACTGGATCGCCGAGCCCGGCAACCTGGCCGATCTGCATCCGCAGTTATTCGATCTGCTCGACAGCACGCGCTCCTTTGGCGCTGAAACGGCGATGAAGTACTTCAAAGCGCGTGGTTTCCTGATCAATCACAACACCGATCTATGGGGTGACTCCATTCCCGTGGACCACGTGCAGGCGGGCGTGTGGCCAATGGGCGCCGCGTGGATCTCGTTGCATCTGTGGGAACACTATGCGTTCAACGGCGACCGCGACTTCCTGCTCGAGCGCGCGTATCCGCGGCTCCAAGAGATTGCGCAGTTCTTTCTGGACTATCTCGTCGAGGGCCCTGATGGAACGCTGCTGAGCGGGCCGAGCCAGTCGCCGGAAAACAAGTACCGGCTGCCGGATGGCACCGCGGCCAGTCTCTGCATGTCGCCCGCGATGGACAGCGAAATCATTCGCGCCATCTTCGATCGCGTTGCGCGTGGCAGCGAGTTGCTGGGAGTGGATGAAGATTTGCGTGAGCAGGTGCGGGCCGCGAGCAAACGGCTGCCGCCTTTCAAAATTAGCAAGGATGGTTGTTTGCAGGAGTGGAACGAAGACTACGCGGAAACCGAGCCGGGGCACAGGCACATTTCGCATCTCTTCGCGCTGTACCCCGATGACCAGATTACACCGCGCGGAACTCCGGAGCTGGCGACAGCCGCGCGCAACGTGCTTTTGCGCCGGCTGGGCCACGGCGGCGGCAGCACCGGCTGGAGCCGCGCATGGATCGTCAACTGCTGGGCGCGGCTGGAGGATGGCGAAGCGGCCTACCAGAACATGCTGGCGCTGCTGCGGCTCTGCACGCGGCTTAATCTCTTCGATGTATGCGGGCTGAAGGCGAACTCGCCCTTCCAGATCGACGGCAACCTGGGCGGCGCTGCGGCACTAACTGAAATGCTGCTGCAAAGCCACGGCGGCGTCGTGCGGCTGTTGCCTGCGCTGCCCAAGGCCTGGCCCGCGGGCAGCTTTCGCGGATTGCGCGCCCGCGGCGGCGTTGCAGTTGACTGCGTATGGCAAGGCGGCAGAGCAACCAGCGCCACCCTGCGTGCGAGCATCGATGGCCACATCACGCTGGCTGCTCCGGCCCCACAGAGGATACTGCGCGTGACACGCGGCGCGAAAAGCTTGCCAGTGCGTCGCGTGGACGCGCACACAATCGGAGTCGATCTGCAGGCTGGAGAACAGTACAGCGTCGCCTTTGCCTAGAAGGCGCAGCACAGTCTGGCCGATTCAACATCACAGCGCTGAAAAGAACAACGGCGGAGGATGCATTGCGCATCCTCCGCCGTTGTTTGCCTTGCTGCCAGCTTAGAAGAGCAAGTGGATTCCGACCTGCATTTGCCGGCCGG
>JAJZVZ010000116.1 GCA_021846945.1 Acidobacteriota bacterium
CAACTACCTCAGCACCCAACATGGTCAAAACACCTTCGTGCCGCTGCCCTCCGAGCGTGACGAGGAGCACCAGTTCGGTATCCAGATTCCGTATCGCGGCTGGGTTCTGGATGTGGATACCTTCGAAACCCGCGCCAACAACTACCTGGACCATTCCAACGTGGGCGAGTCCAATCTCTTCTTTCCCATCGCCATCAACGGAGCACTGATCGAGGCTTGGGAGATGACCCTCCGGTCACCCCAGCTTTCTCGCTTTGGCCAGTTTCACCTTGCTTATTCCAACCAGATCGCCTTCCAGCGCGGCAACGTGATCGGCGGCTTTGTCTGCTCCAATCCCAACGACCCCCAATGCAACCTGGGACCCAATTACGTTCCGCTGGATCACGACCAGCGCGATACGCTGAACACGGGCTTTACGGCGAATTTACCCTCCCATATCTGGTTCTCCAGCGATGTTTACTATGGTTCGGGGTTTGCCAACGGCCTGGCCGGCTCCGGCGTGGGCCCGTACCAGGGCCCCTATTTGCCGGCGCACACTACCTTCGATGTTTCTACAGGCCATTCTTTTGGTGAGCGATGGAAGCTTTCGGCGACCGCTCTTAATGTGACCAATCACCGTGTCTTGATCGATAACTCGATTACGGTTGGCGGCTTCCACTACAACGACCCGCGGATGTTTCTGGGAAGCCTGCGCTACCAGTTTCACTTTTAGGGAATCCCAGCGAGTCTGCCCATGCAGAGCGCTGCCATTTGCCTGCTTTGACCGGGCGCAACCGCCATAGGCGTGCGCAGCGGTCAGCGATCCTTGCGGTAAAGGAGGTCGCGGATGGCCCGGCGGCGGGCGGCATTCATCTCCTGCTCAGCCTTGCGTTGCACGACGTCGACGTGATCTTCAGGAGAGTCCTCCGCCTCCTCGGGCTCACTGCACTTGGGGCAACGATTGGCAAAGCCGGGCTTATCAGGACGCAACTCAAACTCTTCAGAACAAATGGCACAGATTTTGATAGGGAATGGCATTTGCGTCCATGATAGCGCGGGGAATGGGTTTCCGAAAACCGCCAATCGCGCTACTATAAGTGGCTGGAGAACGGCCATGTCGAGCTACGTTTTTCTCTGCCAGGACTGCAACAAGGAGTTCACGAAGACTCTTCATATGGCGGAAATCGAGAAGGGCGGTGTGACCTGTCCGTACTGCGGCGGGAATCGGGTAGCGCAGGTGGTGTCGGACTTCTCCGCCGTTACCTCGAAGAAGAGCTAGGGATTGAGGGTCAGAACTCCTTGCGGGTGAAAGGCAAACAGGTATTCTGTGCCTGTGCGCCCGATGGCGAACCGCCGATCCGTGGCGCGGCGCCGGGGCTTTGCCCCTGCTCCAAGGCATGAGTGTTGGCCGCGGCAAGAGAGCCAAGCGGCAACGGCAGAGATCCCGGCAAAATCAGGAAACCAGTTGCGATAGCGGCGGGAAGCGGAAACGCGCCTTGGAGATCGGCGTGCCCAGAACCTCAATGCGGCTCAGGTCGCGCGTGCCCACGCCGAGATGCTCGGCCAGCCGCAGCGTGCTGTCGCAGGTTTCGAAGGGAGGCGTGCCGCGATCGGCCATGGGATCGAAGCCCATTGCGGAAACGGCAACCGCATCCGTAGAGACGCAGTTCAGGCCGGCGATCAGCATGCCGGGATGCACCGGCTTATGGATCCAGCGGGGATTCTGATTCGGCAGTTCACCGCCGGTCATGGTGTAGATGCCGTCGATGACGGCCAGGTGTACGGGCCGTGCCGCCACCAGGTCAGCGGTAATCCGCGGCACGCGGAAGCCGGCGTCCTTTGATTCCTGGGCAGGATATACGGGCGGTGGCGCGCTTTTGGGCGGCACGCGGGAGCCGGAGTGCATCGGAGCGCGGTAACCAACCGGAACAATGCTCGGCTCATCCACAGGCGCCTGGTCGCTGTAGATGGTGCACGGCGTAATGCCGAAGCAATTCTTCATGGACAGCGTTACGCCTGCGGTGCGGTGTTCCTTGAGCTTGGCCAGCGAGACGAAGACGTCCGTATCCCGGTAGGAGTGATTCAGGTCGTAGCCTGTATACATGAGTCCGCCGCCCGGCACCATAAACCGGGCATAGGTCTTGCCACTGCCCAGGAAGTTGGTGTTTTCAAACTCTACTCCCTTGGCAGCGCTCTCAAAGTCCTTGGGCTGCCAGCCGGCCGATTGCATGAAGTACTGGAGCGATCGGGTTCCCACGGGCGCGCTTTCCAGCAGGCGGATGCGCCGCGCTCCTGCCTTGCCCAGCAGCGAAACCAGCGATCCAATCACCTGTGGGTGAACCCACTGCGTCATCTCCGTCGGCATGGAGTTCAGGCGGTCGTTGGCAGGCCCGGTCATGTTCAACTTGATGGCGACCGTCTTGCCCTGCACTAGACGTTGCAATCCGCCCAACTGGTCAAACATGGTGGCGAGCACGTCCGTTACCTGCCGGTTATATTCGGGGCACATCCCGATGGCGACAGGGCTGGCCGGGGCGGGCCTGGCAGAAAGCAGCGCAGGCTGTGTCACATAGGCGCCGGCAGCCATTCCCATGGCGCCGAGAAACTCTCTGCGGGTACCATTCAGCTTCATCATTAAGCCAACCTCTCTGTCTGCATGACGTGGTGCAAAACGTGCGGGGAAGACCGCAATCAACGCCCTCGCCCAGAAGAGCGGACGCCGGGAGACGGCGTGCGCGGCTCCAGCTTGGGAAGTCGCGCTCATTGTACCGCCATCCAAGGAGCAAGAGCCACAAGATTCGTAAATGCCCGCTCCGCAGGGTGCTCCGATGCGTTATTGTGGCACTTCAGGGAAATCATGTCAGCTAACTTCCACAGGTTCGGGCCTGTCCACCTGCTCATCCTGAGTTTGGTGGTTCTGCTGGCTGCTGCGCTTGCGGCTGCGCAGCGGCGGCGTTTACCCGGACGCAAATGGTTGCGCACCAGCCTGGGAGTTCTGCTCTTGTTGGATTGGGCCGCATGGTACGGTTATCTGGCAATCCACGGCCAGCTTAGGTTTCCCGATCAGCTTCCGCTGGAACTCTGCGATGTCACGCTGTTTCTCATTGCCATTACGCTCTTCACCCTCAGTCAAGCCGTCTTCGATTTGGCATACTATGGCGCGCTGGCCGGGAGTTCAATGGCGCTACTCACGCCCGACCTTTGGGAGCCGTTTCCTTCCATTGGGACGGTGCAGTTTTTTGCGGCTCACGGACTGGCAGTGACGGCGACTCTTTATCTGGCATGGTCAGGGCTGGCACGGCCGCGTCCGGGATCGGTAGGCAGAGCGATGCTGGCCGTAAATATTCTTGCCGCCTGCGATGGCGTCTTTGACGCGATCTTCAAGACAAACTATATGTATCTCCGCGCCAAGCCTGAGAGCGCGTCGCTGCTCAATTTTCTGGGACCGTGGCCCTGGTACATCCTGAGTTCTGAAGCGGTAGCGCTGGTCCTGTTTCTTCTGCTTTATCTGCCGTTCTGGCTATCGGCACGAGACCATATGCTTCCGAACGCGGATCACGTCGGGAAGTAGGATTCGGCCCGCAGGGCGAGTGAAATTCAATTCGCCGGACTAAAAAGGCGAGCGGCAAGAGTCTTGACATGGACCATGAGCAGTGTTAAATAAATAGGGAAGCACAATCGATTGAGCAGCCGTGGTTATCGGTTTCTTCAGGAGGATGGCCGGCGTATTCCTGTCGCTGTCTCTTCATTTTTTCGCTCTGATCTTCAGGCCATCGTTCTGCCGGGTTGGAATCGAAGCCACGAATACTGACTCTGCGCTTGGAGTGCGCCGGCGATTCCGAAACACTCCGCGCCCGTCCCATGGCAGTTGCGCGATTTGGCGCGCGGGGAACAATCGATCGGAAAAGCCCGCAGCGCGATGATGTGGTGGGAGGAGGTGGCCAATGTCTTGTCTACGCATGGCTTTGGCGTTGGGAATCATCTTCGCAGTTTTCGTTGTGCCGGCCTATGCCCAGCAGGCAACGAGCGTGGTCTCGGAACCGGTTCTGGAATCAGCAGTTATTGATGCGCATGCCGCTTTCACACCGTTCCCGCATTTCTGGGAACAGATGTTCGGCTCCGGGCGAGCCAATCTTGCGCTGCGCGCAAGCTACCAAGGCGACATGCAGGCCGTGAAGAAGATCACTGCATTTCGTTATGTTCGCTTCCATGCAATTCTCGACGATGAGAACGGGGTGTACAGCGAGGACGCGCACGGTAATCCTGTCTACAACTGGTCTTACATGGATCAGATTTATGACGGCCTTCTGGATCATGATGTGCGGCCGTTCGTGGAGATCAGCTTTATGCCGAAGGCTCTGGCGGCGAGGCTGGACTATCAGGCCTTCTGGTATAAGCCCATCGTCGCTCCGCCCAAGGACTACGCGAAGTGGGATGCGCTCATTGCGGCCTTTGCGCGGCATCTGGTTGCGCGCTATGGGATCGGCGAGGTTGCGCAGTGGTACTTCGAGGTATGGAATGAGCCGAACATCGGTTTTTGGACTGGACGTCCTGCGCAGCAAACCTATTTCGAACTCTATGACCACACCGCGCGCGCGCTGAAATCGGTGAGCCCGCGTATCCGCGTTGGTGGGCCCGCAACGGCGCAGGCCGCGTGGGTGGGAGATATGATTGCCCACGCTGTCAAACAGAATGTGCCGCTCGATTTTGTTTCGACCCATGCTTATGGCAATGATTCCGTGGAAGATGTCTTTCACGATCACCGGGAAATTGGCCCGCGCCAGATGGTGTCCGCGGCAGTAAAGAAGGCGCATGAGGAAATCATCCACTCGCAGCGCCCGCGCATGCCGTTGATCTGGAGCGAGTTCAATGCCTCCTACATGAATGAGCCTAAGATTACCGACTCGGCGTACATGGGACCATGGCTGGCGGACACCATCAACCGCTGCGACGGCATGACGGAGATGATGTCCTACTGGACCTTCTCGGATGTTTTTGAAGAGCAGGGCGTTGTGAAGACGCCATTCTACGGAGGCTTTGGGTTGATCGCCGCGGGCGGAATCAGAAAGCCCAGCTTTTATGCTTTCTCCCTGCTGCACAAACTTGGTGATAAGCGGCTGGCGAATCCGGCGGCCAACCTGCTGGTGACGCAAAACAAGGATGGAACATTAATCGTGGCGGCGTGGAACCTTGGCGATGCGGACAAAGCGATGCAGGGAAGAGCGCACACCATGCGGCTGACCTTCAAGGGTGTCGCCTCCGGAGAAGCTGTGATGGTGGAACGTGTGGATGAGATGCATGGCAATCCCATGCCCGCATACCGCGCCATGGGGAGTCCACGCTATCCGACTCAGGCCCAGGTTCGAGCTATGAATCGAGCATCGGCTCTCTCCGCGCCTGAACACATGAAGCTCGTGGATGGAGTCTTGCAGCTTAACTTGCCAGTCAACGGGCTGGCAATTATCGAGGTCCCTGCATTGCAGCGGGCCGGGATGGAGATGGAGGAATGATCAGCAGGCGCCGAGTGCTTGCGGCCATGGTGGCATCCGCGGGGTACGAACTTCTACCACATAACCTGGCATCCGCGCTTGCGTGGATGCCTGCCAGGGGCGACGAAGCGTTTCTGGAAGAATTGGAGCGGCGTGCGTGCCTGTTCTTCTGGGAGCAGGGAAGCTCCGCAACCGGTCAGGTGCTGGACCGCGCGCGCAATGATCTGGGCGGGGCGCGCGATCCGCGGCGCATGGCCAGCATTGCCGCCACCGGCTTTGGCCTGACCGCTCTGTGCATCGCAGATCACCGCGGCTACCTGCCGCATGCGCAGGTGGTCGAGCGGGTGCGCGCCACGCTCGATTTTCACCTGAACAAGATGCCTGAAGTGCATGGATTCTTCTACCACTTTACGGATATCGAAACGGGCAAGCGCTGGTCGAATTGTGAACTCTCGTCCATCGACACTTCACTGCTGCTGTGCGGCATCCTGATGGCGCGTGCATATTTTGACGATGCCCGCATCAAGTCGCTGGCGCGGCAGATTTATGAGCGCGTGGACTGGCCCTGGATGCTGAACGGAGGGAAGACGTTTTCGATGGGCTGGCTTCCGGAGTCGGGTTTTCTGAATGGGCGCTGGAGCCACTACTGTGAGCTGATGATGATCTATCTGCTTGCCATCGGCTCACCCACGCACGCGGTGGCGCCCTCTTACTGGAACAACTTTACGCGCCCGGTGATTCATTATGCCGGATATAGCTACATCAGCGGTAACGACCCTCTGTTTACGCACCAGTATTCGCAGGCGTGGTTCGACTTCCGCGACAAGCGCGACGCCTACACCAACTACTTTGAAAACTCCGTCATTGCGACCAGGGCGCACAAGGCGTTCTGCCTTTCCTATCCGCAGTGGTACAACGAGGATTATTGGGGCGTGTCGGCGTCGGATTACGTGAAGGGATATACGGCATGGGGAGGGCCGCCGCCTCAAGGCCCATTGGATGGCACGGTGGTTCCCTGTGCGGCAGGGGGTTCGCTGGCGTTTCTGCCTGTCGACTGTGTCTCAGTGCTGCGCGCCATGCGGGCCCGGTGGGGTAAGCGCGCATGGGGCCGCTACGGATTCGTCGATGCCTTTCACCCAGCCGCCGGTTGGTACGATTCCGATGTGTTGGGTATCGATCAGGGAATCACGGTGTTGATGGCGGAGAATCTTCGCAGCGGACTCGTGTGGAATACGTTTATGCGCAACGCGGAATGCGCGCGCGCGATGAGGCTGGCGGGATTCCATCAAGCAAATGAGAAAGCGCCGATGCGTGGGTAGAGCAGGAGGGAAAGGGCGTTCATAAAAGTACAGGAGCGCGGTGGTATCCTGACGGCACGCGCTTTCCGCAGCGCGACTTCGGCGTTGCTTGCTGAGTCTGGAGCGAGGCCCTTGCCCGTCTGCCCGCGAACATCGGGGCGGATGATCTCTGAGGACGGATCGATGCCTAAACAATCGTTTAAGCAGGCCACGCTGAAAGAGCTCTCCGCAATCGTCAAACTCTCCCAATCCACGGTCTCCCGGATCGTGAACGGAGAAGGGGACAAATATCGTATTGCCCGGGAAACCCAGCAGCGGGTGCTTCATGCCGCGGCGCTGCACGGCTACACCGCCAATACCGTGGCAAGAAGCCTGCGGCAGAAGCGGACGTATACGGTCGGCGTGATTGTGCCGGAGATCAGCGAAGGCTACTCAACGGCCGTGCTCGGCGGCGTCGAAGAGGAATTGCTGAAGGACGGCTATTTTTACTTTGTCGTCAGCCATCGCCACCGTCCCGATCTGCTGAAGGGCTATCCGCGCATGATGCTGGCCCGCGCGGTGGAAGGCATCATCGCTGTCGACACGCTAATGAATGAGGACCTTCCTGTTCCCGTGGTTTCAGTCTCGGGGCACAAGCATCGCCAGGGAGTCATTAATATCGAACTCGATCATGGCCAGGCCGCTCATCTTGCCCTGTCTCATCTGAAGACGCTGGGACATAAGCAGATCGCCTTTATCAAGGGGCAGACCTTCAGTTCCGATACGGACCGGCGCTGGCGCGCGATTGTTGACGAGGCCAAGGCGCTGGACATTTTGATTGATCCGCAGCTCGTGGCGCAGTTGCAGGGCCAGGCGCCAGGCCCGGCCCCGGGCTTTGAGGCTGCCCGGCAACTCTTGCAGACAGGGCGGCCATTCACGGCGATCTTCGCATTCAACGATGTGACCGCGATGGGAGCGATCCAGGCGCTGCGCGAAGCCTCGTTACGCGTGCCTAAGGATGTGTCGGTGATCGGGTTCGACGACGTGCCCGCGGCCAGTCTCAACAATCCGCCGCTTACAACGATTCGTCAGCCACTTCGGGACATGGGGCAGACGGCGGCCAGCACGCTTCTGGGGCTTATCCGGGATGATATGTCCCTCCCGCATCCGGCATCCATTACGGTTTATCCAAAGCTTATTGTGCGCAAGTCCACTGCGCATGTTGCATCCCTGACAGCCAATGTCGCTGATTGATTTTCTTCTGGTTGCGGGCGCGATGAAAGTGTTCGCTGCGGGATGCTGTATTCAGCATCCCGCAGCGGTGGAGAAGCGGGTAACCGCTAAGAGGTTCAGAAGGAGAACCGCGCCTGCAGTTGCACGGTTCTGCTGCCCAGCGCGCTTCCGGCCACGCCAAAGTCGCTGTTTACATTTTTGAATGTGCCATTGGGATTCACGTCAGCCAGGCGGTTGTCAATGCTCTGGCCGTTGATGTTCAGCTTGTTAAAGAGGTTGTAAGCGTCCGCGCGGATCTCAAACATCGCATTTTCGCCGAGCACCGGCATACTCGGGAGCCCGAATCCCTTGGTCAACGAGGCGTCCAAATCGGTATAGCCGGGGCCGATAAGGCTATTGCGATGAATACCGGGAGGTATCAGCGGAGTTGTGGCTGGGAATGCAGGTCCGTTTTCATAGGTAGGCGGAGCGAAATAGGTTGTGCCGTTCCCTTTGTAGTTTGGATTGGTGGGATTCATAAATGTGCCGTTGCTGGTATCCTTGCCCGCGCCACCCAAATAGGCGGTGGGACGAAGCGAACCGTAACCGCTGCCGTTGTAGAACAGGCCCCCGGTGGTCACGGTGTTGTAATACGGGTTGAACGGGAATCCGGTGTGTACGTTGAGAATGCCACTCAACGACCAGCCGCCTGCCAGTTTCTCAATCCACGCATTTGCCCCACGGAAAAAGATTGGTTGCCACAGTCCGAAGAGCTTGAACGCAGTGGTCACGTTGTAGTCGGAGGGCCCGGAGGCTGCCTGTGAGTAGTAGGGATAAGGGTCCATGAAATAAGGACCGGAGTTTTGATCCATCGCTTTCGCCCATGTGAATTGCGCTTCCAGATTGAATTGATGTGCGAAGGGGTGTCTCAAGGTTGCAATCATGGCGTTGTAATTGCCGGTTCCAGTGTTGGCATAGTAGTCGAGGAAGTTGACGATCGGGTTGAGGGGGACGTTGAAAGCCGAAGCGATCACGTTGAAGTTCGATTGGATCAGCAGATGCCGCGTCAGGCTTCCCTGATAGCCCAGCGTCGCTACCCAGTCATATGGCATTTGATACTCCGTGCCGAGCGAATAGTGATAGTTGACGATGGTCTTCGGAGCGCTTGGAAATGCCGTGACATAGACTGGATTGGATCCGGGCAGCGGCAAATTATTGGTGCCGAATTGAGTAATGGTTTCCGGGTTCGGCGGGTATCCGAAAAGCGAGTTGATGTTCGTTGCCGTTCCGTATTGAATGCCCGCCACTTTCACTGGCGGGTTACCGGACGAGCAGCAGAAGTTCTTCTGCACGGCTGTTGGCGGGTTGCCGATGCCATTTGCCGTGATTGCGATCTCGTTCTGGGTGTAGTTGATTCCGAAGCCACCGCGAATGAGCAGGCTGCTGTCATAGTGTTTGGGTTGCCATGCAAAGCCAATCTGCGGCCCGAAGTTGGTCTTCTGCGGGGCGTAGAGGTTCCCGCCAACACGGATATTCAACCCGTTCATCACATTCGAGCCTGTGCCGAATCTCACCACGCCCAAGGTGTTCTGCTTCGACGAGAATGAGCCGAAGTAGGACCAGCGCAAGCCGGCATTGATGGTCAGATTAGGAAGGGCTTTGAAGTCGTCCTGGACAAAAAAGCCCCAGATGTCAACGCGGTTGTCCTGGCGGTTGGCGAAAGGAACGCCCGTCTTGGAATCGAACTGCCCGGTCTCCCTGTAGGGAGCGTCGTTTGCGAAGTCCCACAGGTTGCGGAAATTGAACGACGGACGCGCCGCATAGACAGGATTATTCAGGTAGTAAAGACGGGTGAGATTTCCACCGGTCTTGATTGTGTGCCGGCCAATGATCTTGGTGAGGACGTCGTTGTAGTCGTACGTCCACTGATTGAAGTTGCTCGGTCCCGGCGCGCCGAAGTATTGAAACGACTTTGCGCTGCCGATATCGTCGATGCTGTCTTGCGGCAAACCGAAAGGCTCCTGCGGGTTGGTCGCAACCTCATTCCAGCGCCAGCCGGCGGCGTTGGCGCGCGCCTCGTTGAGCAAAGTTGGTGAAAAGGTATGGTTCCAGATCAACGAGAAAGCGTCGTTCACCTGCGAGTGGTGCCAGAAGTTGGCTGGCCGTACTGGGCCGTTGTAGAACGTGCTGCTAACCGGCACCCAATAGATTGCAAAGGCCAGGTGGTCCTTCCCGGTGATGTCGGCATCAACGCGTCCGTTGTATTGGATCTGCGATGTGTTCGTCGGGTTGGCGGTGGTGAATAATGCAAGGTCGGGTACGCCATCGAGCCCTCCGCCCACACCCGGTGTGCCTGAGGAAACCCAAGTCGGATCCAGCGTGCCGAGCGCGACATTTTTCATCGGCGACCCAACGTCGAGCCCGCTGGCGGTCGTGTTGCAGTTAACTCCTTCCAGGAGGCCGATTGAGGCGCAATCGCGCTGAACCAGGCCGATGACTTTGGGTGCCTCGCCGGTATACGAAAGATACTTGGCCGCAATGCTTCCCGAAGCGGCCGCAGCCTGGTCGAATTGAGGCGTCTCATACCACCCCTGGCCGGTCGCCAGGGCCGTGAGCGGTGAGCTTTCAAAGTTGAAGAAGGCGAAGAGCTTGTTCTTCCAGAGCGGCCCGCCCAGGCTGGCTCCGTAGTTGTTGAAGCGCGATTGGTTCTTGTTCAATCCGCGTGCCGCCGGTGTGCCGGGCTTTGCGGAACCTACCCCGTTCCAGGGCTGGTAGGCATTCAGGCCGGGACGGGAGGCCTTGAAAAACACGCTCCCGTGCAGATCGTTGGTGCCGCTCTTCGAGGTCACCTGGATCTGCGCGCCGCCGAAGCGGCCAACCTCGGCATCGTAGCTGTTGGAGATGACCTTCACGTTTTGTATCGAGTCTTCACTGGGCGTGATGACTGAAGTGCCGCCCCACACAGCGCTTACCGTGCTGATGCCGTCGACGGAAATGCTGTTCAACTCATATTGGCCGCCGAGGCTTTGGACTTGTGGTCCGTTTTCCGTCTGGAAGATGCCGGCCTGCTGAGTTCCCGAGCCTCCTGGCCCCTGGTTGCCCGGCAGGTTATAACTTCCCCCACCGCTGGCCTGCGAGCCGTCGCCAAAGACCCCCGGAGCAAGCTGCGCCAGTTGGAAAACGTCGCGGTTGAAGGAGGGCAGGTGCTGAATGTCATTGCTGCTGATTGTGGTGCTCAGCGTTGCGGTGCCGGTATCGAGCAGTGGCGCTACCGATCCGCTGACGGTGACAGTTTCCTGGACGTTGCCCACTTCTAAGGCCAGATTCAGTAGATTCGACTGATCCGGGATGAGGACAATCTCGGCAATTTCCTTGACCTTGAAGCCCTGGCGCTCGGCTGTGAGCTTATAGTGGTCCGGAGGCAGAGCATTGAAGTTGTAGATACCGGAGTCGTCCGATATCGACGTTCTGGTTTGGTTCGTGTCTTTATCCACCAGCGTTACCGTTGCACCAGGGACAACGGCGCCCGACGGATCGGTTACGGTGCCCCCTAAAGAGGCACGAAACTGCGCATGTACAGGCAGGGCACAGAGGCCCACCAGCAGCAGGATTACCAACTGCCATGCGCTCGTGACAGGGATGGAAATCCTCCATACCTGTCTATTGCTTGCGGCAAATTTTCCCTGAGTGGTAGTGTGCATCGATCATTCCTCCTGAAGTTAGGGGGACCGTACAGCCATCTGGCCGGCCAAATTAGGAAGCAGGGCCGCTGAGCCGGACAGATAGCTCAATCGATTGTGCAGTGTCTGGATTTTTAGCACACACCTGGCGCTATGTCAATATACCCCCTCCGATTTTTTTGGGATTCTTCGGTTTAGGGGAGATTGGCCCGGGATGGCCACCGCTCCGGCCAAAAGCGGGGCGGCAGCACAGGCATCGGCTGGGGCGAGCCTACGGAAAGGTCACGTCTGGGGCGCCTTGCATTGTTTGATCGTCGTGGCGTACTTCAGGACCCGGTCCGGCTGCCGTCGAGTTGCGAGGCGCTGCCGGCCAATCCGCTGCCAACACTCAGCAGCGGGAGCATGACGATCATCGCCAGCAGAGTAACCGGGCCTGAACCCATACCGGCGCGCAGGCTTCCGGTATGTGCCGAAATCCACCCTACGAGCCCAGGGAAGACTGAGGCTCCAAAGCCGCTTACAGCGAGAACAAAGCGTGTGTCGGAACTGTGGCGGGCCCGCTCGAAAAAGGCTGCCAGCGCCACCGGAAAGACCGGAGCCAGCGCGGCGCCGAGGAGCAGCGTCGCGGCGGCGATCAGGGCAGGGGAGCGCGCGGTAATAAGGAGAGTCGCACCAGAAAGCGCTGCCAACAGGGCCAGCGCCAGCAGCCTGCCGGGGCGCAAGCGTAGCATGAGCAGCGGGGATATGGCGCGCGAGATCAGAAATCCTGCCCAGTAGATGGCAGTAGCCGCGGCCGCAAGCATCAAAGTGATGCTCGTCACGCGGAGCAGATAAGTGGTGATCCACGCGCCAAACATGCTTTCCATGCCGACTTCGAGGAAGAAGAAGGCCGCGAATAATCCGACAAGCCTCAAATTGCGCAGCCCCGTCGTTTCCGGCGTTGAGCGCGCGATCTCGGTGGTATCACGGATGGTCAGGCTAGCAGCAACGGTTGCAAGCGCGGCAGCGCCTGCCATTACGTAATACACGGCGTGCCATGACGTAAACGCCAGCAACCGCGCGGCTAGCAGGGGCGCCAGCAAAGCGCCGAGGCTCCAACTAAAGTTGAGCAAGGTGAGAGTAGCGGCGCGGCGCTCCGGATAGTTCCGGCCTGCGAACAGGCTGATCGCGGTCATGGGCGTTCCGGTGCTGACGCCGAAGAAAAAGGAAAAAGGATAGAGCATTGGCCGCGAAATCCACGGGAAAACGATGCAGCTCAGGGTGAGCGCCATGAGCCCGACAACCTGAATGCGCGCATAGTTGCCTCGGCAAAGGAGGGCTCCGAGGGCCATTCCGAGAAAGACCGCAAAAAGCAATATGCCGGATTCACTGTCAGAAAGGGCAAAGGCCCGCGCCAGAGAAGGCAGCATGGGGCCGGTGATGGCGTCGGCTGCGCCGGTGAGTGCAAAGACCGGGTGGAGCACCAGTAACATGGCGCGACGCGAGAGCTGCCGGCGGATGGTCATGCTCCGTCTCCACAGGGGTGTGACGAGATTTATCTTATACTGTGTGGCTTACCCGCCCGGCCAAGGCGCGGAACCAAGCTGCTATCCTAAGCATATGACCACGGTGGAGATCTTCTATCGCTATACCACGCCTCCGACGGCGTCTGTCACTCTTGCGCTGGCCAACACGCGCGATGTATACGGCATCCGCAAGCTCTCGCTGGACGCGGCGGCCCGTACCCTGCGCATCGAATATGATGCAACGCGGCTGACTGCGGCCGCGGTCACCAAGTTGGTCCGCCAGGCTGGCCTGCAGCTTGCCGAGGAGTTGCCGCTGATTCCGCCACCGGCGCCGGCGGAGCAGTCTGCAACCGTTGCCTGAGACGAGAATTGCGCAGCGGCATTCATCCCTGATACCCTGTCTGTGGTTCGATTGTTGGACTAGGAATGTGCGCCCGTAGCTCAGCTGGATAGAGCGACTGACTACGAATCAGTAGGTCGGGAGTTCGAATCTCTCCGGGCGCACCACTTAACGCCAACAAAGTAAAGATTTTACTGGCTATCTGAGAGCAACGCTCAGATGGCCAGTTTTAGTCTGGTGCCTGTTTTGGTGCCTGTTTGTACCTTCAGCGAGCAGGAGCGGCAACAATGGATTCGGAGGCGGCAATAGTCGTCTGCGGCGCCAGGTGCATGTACCGGGCCGACATGGTGATGGTGTTGTGGCCGGCCAGTTCCCGGATTTCCTTCATGGTTCGTCCGGCCAGAGCAAGCCAGCTGCAGAATGTATGACGGTTGCAGTGCCAGGTGTAGTCGGTAATCTTCGCCTTCTTCATCGCCGGTTCGAACCAAAAACGGCAGTAATCGCCTGCTTCGGGGAAGACCAGATCGGTCGGCTTGTGTGGGACCAGCGCCTGTTGTTCCGTCAGAGCGGCCAGGGCGATGCTGTTGAGCGGAACATTGCGAGCTGGAGATTGTATGCGGCCGATTGGATCCTTAGTGGCCGCCAAGCGGATGATCTGGCGCTTGAGATCCACCCTACGCGTCCAGCGGAGAAACACCGGTGGCCTATGGCGTCGGCGGCACGCGAGAGAAGTTATCCATGATTTCCACCGTCACCAAACAGGGCAAGACCAGTTGGATGATTATCGACGGCAACTTCAACAATGAGCGGCTGATCGAGTTCTTCAAAGCACTGACTAGGCAGGCCGGGCCCAAGGTCTTTCTCATCCTCGACAACCTCGGTGTCCATCACTGTACGCCGGTGAAGAAATGGCTCGCCGCACACAAAAAACAAATCGAGGTCTTCTTCCTGCTCAGCTGCGCGACATCATCCAGCACAGCAGGGCAACCCCGATGCCGCAGGTGGTGAAGCAGGTCAATGCCTCGCTTGCCGGCTGGGTCAAGTACTTCCGAGTCGGCAACGCCAGCCGCGCCTTCGGCGAAGTGCGCGACTACGCAAGAATCAAAGTGCGTACCCTGTTGACGCGGGACACACGGCGCCGAAAGACGAGCGTCGGATGGCGGCGATGGAGTGATGAGTACCCCTACGGTGTTCTCGGGCTGCACTGGGAATGGAAAGTCCAGCCGCTGCCCGGAGCGGAGTACTTCTCGTGAAAGTGCATGTCATCTCGACACGACCCAGAATCCTTTCGACGAAGTTTGCTGGGCGAGCTTGAGGGAAGGCCTCACGAGCAGTTCCTATGGGGAGGGACTGGAAACGGACTGTG
>JAJZVZ010000338.1 GCA_021846945.1 Acidobacteriota bacterium
AGCGCAGTCGCCCATGCCCAGGGAACGATGGATTTCTCCGGGGCAACCACCCTGATGGACACGTTTAAGACATTCGCCATGTATGCCGGCGCAGTCATCTGCCTCGGCGGCCTGATCTTCGCCGGAATTCGCATGATGACCGGACGGTTTCAGGATGCCATTCCCGGCCTGTTCGGCGCACTGTTCGGCGCTGGAGTTCTCGGCTGGGGAGCTGGCTGGATTGGCTCGCTTACTGGGCAACAGATGTGATGGTGAGCAGCCATGACCAAGCGAGGAGAACCGTTGCCGATCAATCAGGCGCTTAATAGGCCACGAGCCAAGCTCGGATTGGGCCTCAGCGCATGGATGGCGATCGTATTCGTCTGCGTAACGGTTTTCCTCGTTGGGTTTCGTCTGGTGGCGATGATCGCCTTCCCCACGCTTGCAGCAGGGGCCTGGCTCATCGTCCGTAAACACCCGAAGATGTTCGAACTCTGGGGCCTGAGCCTCAGCCAGAAGTCCTACTATGACCCGCGCAAAGACTGAACAGGCAAAATTCGTCCCGTGGTTCGCGAAGGCCGGAGCCGCGTGCAGCATCGTTCCGCTTGCACGCTTCGTCAATGAGCACATCTTTGCGCTCAAAGGCGGTGGGTACGGCTGCCTGTTCTCTCTGGCCGGTATTGATGACGAGGGACTCACAGACCAAGAACTTGAAGCGCGGATGCGCTCGCTGGAGGGTGCTCTGCACGGTTTGCCGGAGGGTTCATGCCTCTACCAATACACCCGCATGATGTCTGGCTTCGAGCTGCCGCGCGAACCAAAATACCCAGATCCTGTCACGCAGGTATTCGCAAACGACCGGCTGGCGTTCCTTGATAAAACGGCTGGATTCCGGCGGATCGACCTTCACTGGTGCCTGACCATCGAACCGCCAAGGATCAAGGCATTCCAGCAGAAGCCGAAAGAGCACGCCGCCGACACTTCGCGGATGCTCGCTGAACTTGAGAAGACGGCCACCATTCTGGAGGGCCACCTTGGCAGTTCGCTGGGATTGCGGCTGCTTGATAAGAATGCCGCATTCCAGTTCTTTAGCTACCTGTTCAACCTGGAGGAATGGGCTGAAGCAGACCAGCTCCGCGCCGATACCGGAGTAGACCGCCAGATTGTGAAGAACCCGGTTGCCTGGCACAGCGACCATCTGCGAGTGGGCAAACGCTATGTGCAGATGTTTTCCCTGAAGACGACGCCGGAAGCGTCCAGGCCGTGTCTCTTCTCCAGTCTGCTAACGCTCGACTGCGACAGCATTCTCTGCTCAACGTGGCGGCCAAAGTCCACCGCGGCGGCAAGAAGCGAGATCGACGCCCAGGAGAAGTTCATTTCTTTCTTTAAGGTTGGCATGCTGACCCGTGTCATGAGCGGGCGGGATACAGCATCGCTGGAAACCGGAGCTGGCGCGAAGGCCGCGAACAGCAATGTTGATGACCTGAGTGAAGTCATCCGCTCGCTCGACAAAAAGGCGCAGGGAGAATACTCGCTCCGGCTGTTGCTGGCTGCGAACAGCCCCGATCAGTTGCGCGGCACCATCCCCGCCGTGCATCGCGCATTCGTCGATGCGCGGGCGCAGGTCATCGAGGAAACGCTCGGCAACCTCTCCGCCTTTTATGCCATGTTCCCCGGCAACGGGAAGTTCAACGTCTTCCCGCTGTGGCTGTCAGAAGATCACCATGCCCGCCTGTCCTCTGTCTTCGCTCCGCATCTCGGGCATCCGCGCTCTGAGGATCTCGATGCCGAGTACCTGAACATCTTTGAGACGCGCACACGAACGCCATTTTTCCAGGATGTGTATGTGGATGGAGTGCGCGTCATGCTCATCCTTGGGCCGACCGGCACGGGCAAATCCGTCCACGGGAACCAGCTCGTTGCGCTCGAACAGAAATCCGGCGGCTTCAGCTACATCTTCGACATCGGCGGCAGCTATGAGAGCGTGGTCGAACAGTACGGCGGGCGCGTGGACCGTGTCGGCAAAGACGGCCCCCGCGTCAATCCCTTCGCGTTGGAGCCGACCGAGAGCAATCTCAAGTTTCTATACACCTTCATCCGCCTGTTGCTGACCAACGGCGGAGCCGAACTGGAGCCGGAAGACGATGACGTGATCCACAAGGCCGTGCAGGATATGTACCTGCTCGACCGGGAGAACCGCCGCCTCTCGAATCTTTACCTGCCAAAGAAGCTCGACCGTTACCTCTCGAAATGGCTACGCGATGGCGTCTACCACGCGATCTTCGACAACGTGGAAGACGGGTTGTCTCTGTCGCGAGTGCAGTGTTTCGACTTTGCCGGAGTCAACAACGAGCAGTACGCCGACCTGATTGAACCGCTGATGGTCTGGCTTCTGCGGCGCATCAACGATGTGCTCTACGACCCAGGCAATCTCGGAGTCCCGAAGCACATTCTGATCGAGGAACTCTTCTCTTCGATGAAGAATCGCCAGTTGCTCGAAGGCGCGCTCTCCTCCATCAAGACGGTGCGCAAGAATCTCGGCGGTGTGACGCTTATCGGCTAGTC
>JAJZVZ010000117.1 GCA_021846945.1 Acidobacteriota bacterium
TGTCTCTCGATCTGGGATAGATGAACGGGAAATTCCGATCAGAGGAAGCTAGGTCCGAATTGGACAGACCACCGCAGGCGATTCCGCAGAACACCAACTGAATAGGCCCCGCTCCCTGCCTCCCGAAGTGATCTTTCCCCGCTGATCCCGCACAGCATATTCGAATGAACCTTCAGCTCGGTGTTAGTCATGTTGTAAAACTGCTCGCCTGCCACTAGCCAAAGAATTTCATAGATTGCCTATTCGGTCCGGTTTCTTGCGTTCTGTTGGATGGCCGGAGCCGAGAATCGAAACATTCGGTTAACCTCGATCTGCTGCGCGCGCATTGGCTGCAAACGCCCGCACCTTGGCCGGGTTCTTGCGCCCCGGCGCGGACTCGATGCCGGAGACGGCGTCAACGCCCCAGGGCCGCAGCGTGGCGATGGCTTCAGCCACGTTGGCCGGTGTAAGTCCCCCGGCGGCAATGAGCTTGCACCGGTGGGTGTCGCGGAAGATCGTTCTGGCAGCCTGTTCCCAATCGAAGCTGCGGCCGGTTCCGCCGGTTGCCGTGGCGGTGCGTGAATCCACGAGGACCGCATCGATGTTGGGGTCGGAAAAGAATGGCTCAGGGGCCAAAGCCCCTGCATTTTCCGCAGCCTCTTCGGCACGGCTCAAGCCGTGCCCTGATACAAGGCCGTCCGTGCGCTCGGCGTCCAAGTGCACCACGCGCAGGATGCTCAGCCCAGGACCGAAACGTGCTCTAAGCCCCGCAGGCAGCTCCGGCGGCGCGTCAAAGTGGAGTTGCACACCGGTAAGGCCACAATCCGCGACCGCGGACGCGATCTCCTCAATGCCGGCATCGACAAAGACGCCAATCTTTTCAACCGCTTCCGGCAGCTTCGCAACGATGGCCGCAACCTGGGCCGCGGACACCCGGCGTGGGCTGGGCGCGAAGACGAATCCCAGAGCATCCGCCCCGGCCTCCGCAGCCAGCAGGGCGTCTTCCAGCGAAGTATTGCCGCAGATTTTGATCCAGAGACTCATGGCTTGCCCGCCGCGCCCTTGAGCAGCTCGGCCAGCGCCGCGCCGGGATCGGGCTGGCGCATGAGGCTCTCGCCAATCAGGAAGGCGTCGAATCCGGCATTGCGCAGCCGCGCAATGTCTTCAGGGGCGACGATGCCGCTTTCTGTCACCCGCACCACGTTTGCGGGAATCCGCTCCGCCAGCGCGAGCGAGGTTTCCAGCTTTACCTCGAAGGTCTTCAGGTCACGGTTGTTCACGCCGATGGCATCTGCGCCGGTTTCGCCCAGGATGTTGAGCACGCGGTCGAGCTCGCCGGCGGTATGGACCTCGACCAGCACATCCAGCGAGAAGCCGGCGGCTACCTCGGCCAGATGGCGCATCTCCTCATCCTTCAGCGCCGCGGCGATGAGCAGGATGGCGTCGGCGCGGTGGGCGCGCGCCTCGACGATCTGGTACTCGTCCACCATGAAGTCCTTGCGCAGGCAGGGCAGCGGTGTGGCATCCGAAGCCAGCTCCAGATTACGCAGGCTGCCGTGGAAGTAAGGCTCATCCGTGAGCACGGAGAGCGCCGCCGCGCCACCGGCCCGGTAGCGGCGGGCCAGCCACTCCACGTCGAAGTCGGCGCGAATCAGGCCTTTCGAAGGCGATGCCTTTTTAATCTCGGCGATGACAGCGGGACCACTCGCAGCCTTGCTGCGCAGCGCGGCGGCCCAGCCGCGCGGCCGGTGCAGGGCTGCGTGCCGTTCCAGATCCAGTAGCGGCACGCGCTTCTTGCTGGCGGCCACCGTGGCCCGCGTCGTGGCCAGAATGGTGTCGAGGTGCGTGGACATGCTATGGGTTGAGTATACGAGGGGTGGCGGCGCGAGAAGCAGCTTGCGCGAAATCCTGTGCAGGAACCCCGCGCGGTCCCTATCATTTCTCAGGTATTTCAGCCGTCCGGAGGGCGGACCAATCATGTTGAAGACTACTCTTTGCCTTGCGGTTCTCGCCGGCCTGTTGGTCCCGGATCGTCCCGTCTGGAGCCAGGCGGCTGACGCGGTTGATGTCGATCATGTCCTCATAGAACGCAACGTTGCCATGAAGACGCGTGATGGCGTCACGCTCTATGCGGACCTCTACTACCCCGACCAGGGCGGCCGCTATCCGGTGCTCTTGATGCGGACTCCGTACGGAAAGAGCAATGAGGGCGCCTTTGGGATCAGGGCGGCGTTGCGCGGCTATCTGGTCGCCGTGCAGGATGTGCGCGGCCGGTATACCTCCGGGGGCGACTGGTATCCCTTTAAGCACGAGATTGCCGACGGCTACGATACGGTTGAATGGGCGGCCCGCCTGCCCAATTCGGACGGCAGGGTGGGAATGTTTGGCGGTTCTTATGTGGGAGCCACGCAGATGCTGGCGGCGATCAGCCATCCTCCGCATCTGGCCGGCATTTGCCCGGAGGTGACGGCCAGCAACTATCACTCAAACTGGACCTACCAGGGCGGAGCATTTGAGCAGTGGTTCGATGAATCGTGGACCGCCGACCTGGCTCAGGACACCCTCAACCGCATGATTCAGCAGGGAACCAACGCGCTGATTGGCGGCGCCGTGCTGCCACTGCGTGACTTCCCTGTCTTTAACATCCACGGCGTGCCGGGCGGCGCGGAGCTGACTCGTGCTCTGGCGCCCTATTTTTACGATTGGCTTGCGCATCCAAATTACGACGCCTACTGGAAGCAGTGGTCGATCGAAGAGAATTACGCTTCGATCCGGGTTCCGGCGCTGACCATTTCCGCCTGGTATGACTTGTTCCAGGGCGGCTCATTGCGCAACTACCTGGGGATGAAGGAGCACGCTGGAACCGCGGCTGCGCGTAACGGGCAGCACCTCATCATCGCCGTCGGCGGACACGCTGGCTGGGACCCGAAGGTGGGCGACGTCGATTTCGGCCCTGCCGCGGACTTTGACGACGACGCCGTCACGCTGGACTGGTATGACTACCTGTTCAAGGGCAAGCACAATGAATTCGCCAACGGAAAGCCGGTGCGCATCTTCGTCATGGGTGAAAACAAATGGCGCGATGAGGAGAGCTGGCCGCTGGAGCGCGCCCAGATCACCCGCTACTATCTGCACTCCGGCGGCCAAGCCAACAGCGCCACGGGCGATGGCGTGCTCTCGACCCGGCCGGCTGCCGGCGAGCCGCCCGACAGATACGCCTACGACCCCGGTAACCCGGTTCCGACGGTCGGCGGGCCTTTGTGCTGCGATGCCGCACACCTTGAGCCGGGTCCGCGAAACCAGGCAGACGTGGAAGCGCGGCAGGATGTTCTGGTCTACTCGACGCCGCCGCTCCAGCAGGACACAGAGGTAACCGGGCCGGTCACGCTCGATCTCTACGCCGAATCTTCCGCCGTGGATACCGACTTTACCGGGAAGCTCGTCGACGTGAGTCCGGATGGCTTTGCGCGCAACCTGACGGAAGGCATTCTGCGCGCGCGGTATCGCGCATCAATGAGCACACCCACGCTGATCCAGCCGGACAAGGTCTACGAGTACAGGATTGATCTGTGGGCCACCGGCAACGTATTTCTGAAAGGGCACCGGATCCGGCTGGAGGTTTCAAGCAGCAACTTTCCGCGCTTTGATCGCAACCTGAACACGGGCGAGAGCGCGGCCGAAAGCTCCGCTTATGTAAAAGCAACCAACATAATTTTGCACGACCGTGCACATCCCAGCGCATTGTTGCTGCCGGTGGTGCCGCGCTAGAGAGCTACAGCGTTTTCGATTCTGCTGTTTACAGAATGCAGGATGCCAAGTGGCTTTTTCCTTAAGGAAAAGCCACCTTGCACGATGCCAGAGATGTCAACAAGTGAATCGAAAGCGCTCTAATCGGCAGCGGCAATCGGGGATCCGGAAGCCACCAGTTCCCGCGCCGCCTGGCGTCCCAGCCGGATGCAGTCCGGTATGCCGATGCCGTCGTAGGCGTTGCCGGCCAGGCGCAACCCCGGTAGAGCGGCTACGCGCTCGGCAATGCGCTGCTTGCGCTCACGGTGTCCAACCGCGTACTGGGCCATGGAGCGGCGCCAGCGCGAAACCTGCGTGTGCTCCGGCTCGACTGCGGCGCCGATGGTCTTGGCTCCCAGAATCTCTGTCAGCTCGCGGCGAACGGCAGCCACCAGCGCGGCATCGCTCTCGGCCAGCAGAGCTTCATTCTTCATGCCACCGAGGAAGGCGCGGAAGACGGCCTTACCCGGAGGCGTGCGTCCCAGGAACTTGCGATGGACAAACGTGCAGGCCAGCATCTTGCGGCCTTCGCTCGAAGGAACGAGAAAGCCGAATCCGTCGGGCAGGCGCCCCAGCCCGGCTTGGTCGTAGATAAGGTTGACGGTAATCGAAGAGGAGTAAGGAATTGCACTCAACTCATCGCCCAGCACGGGATCCACCTGGCCGAGCAGCACGCCGGCTGCCCAGGCGGGCGAAGCCACAATCACCGCGTCGCAAAACTCGTCGACGCAACCTGCCTCAACCCTCCACCCATCGGGCATTTTCTCGAGGGCGCTGACCGGGGCGGAAAAGTGAAGCGAAGCGGGATCGAGGCGCGAAACGATTGCATCGACCAGCTGCTGCATGCCCCCGCGCAGCGTGGTAAAAATAGCGGTCTTTCCACGGCCTGACCCGTTGGAGGTTTTTTGCGCGTGGGCGCGCATCTTGCCGTGCGCCGCCAGCATGCCCCGCGTGAGTGAGCCGTATTGACGCTCCATTTCGACCAGCCGTGGCAACACGGTTTGCGCGCTCAGTTGCGCCGAATCGCCGCCGTAGATTCCCGAGAGCAGTGGATCGGCGAGCCGGTCCACGACCTCGGCGCCATAATGCCGCTCGACCAGCGCGGCCACGGTCTCGTCCCTGCCGCCATTTTGGCGGGGTGGATGGAGCAGCTCAAGCGCCATCCGCGTCTTCGTGCCAAGGCTGAACAGCGGCGTGAATGCCGTCGGAATCAGCTTGGTAGGCACCAGGAACATGAGTCCGTCGGGCAGCGCCACCAGGCGGTTCTTCACCACAATGTAGGTTTTGCGCGCCGCATCGTTGGAAGGGATAAGTTCCGATCCGAGCCCCAGCTCACGGCAGAGCTCCGCCGCCGCGGGCTTCTCCGTCAGGAACGAGTCCGGGCCCAATTCAAGCACAGCGCCATTGACAGTCTCAGAGGCCAATGAGCCTCCGGCCCGCGGGCGCGCCTCAAACAGGGCGTAGGTGATCCCATTGCCCGCCGCGCGCAACTTTTCCAGTTCGTAAGCAGCGGCCAACCCCGCTATGCCCCCGCCGATAATTGCGACCCGCATCTCTGGCCCCGTTTTGCTTCAGGGAAATTTCTATCTCATCGCGTATGCATGGAAGGGGAAACTTGCGACCTCGCCAGGAATGCGCGCACATGCCATTACTTAATTAGACTCAACGGGATGCTCGTTTGTTGCATGTGATCTGGATCACGCAAGAAAAAAGAGGATTCATGATCAGCTTCGCGTAGCAACGATGGCGGGTCTACTATCGATAGTAGATCGTCAGTAAAACGGCCGGTGAGCTTCTCCCTTCTTTAACATCCACATCTTGCGACAGGAGGCGCTGAATGACCAGTGAGTTGATCCACAGGTTGCAATTTGCCTTTACCGTCACCTATCACTATCTCTTTCCTCAACTCACCATGGGCCTTGGCCTTCTAATCGTCGTGCTCAAGACGGTCGCGCTCAGGACGAACAGCGAGCAGTGGAACCAGGCGGCGCGGTTCTGGGGGCGCATCTTCGGTATCAACTTTGTCTTCGGCGTGGTCACCGGCATTCCGATGGAGTTCGAATTCGGCACCAACTGGGCGCGGTTTTCGCAGCTCTCCGGAGGCGTGATCGGCCAGCCGCTGGCGATGGAGGGCGTCTTCAGCTTCTTTCTGGAGTCGGCGTTCCTCGGCCTTTTTCTCTATGGCGAGAAGCGGCTCTCCAGAGTCATGCACTGGTTCTCGGCGGTGATGGTCTTTGTGGGCTCGTGGATCTCGGGCTTCTTCATCATCGTCACCGACGCATGGATGCAACACCCGGTGGCCTATAGCCGCATGCCGGATGGGCGATTCGAGGTGCTCAGCTTCTGGCATCTTCTCCTCAATCCCTGGGCGCTGTTGCAATACGCGCACAACATGATGGGCGCGGTGGTGACCGGTTCGTTTGTGATGGCGGCTGTTGGCGCCTTCTACCTGCTGGAACAGCGGCGCGAGGAGTATGGACGCATCTTCCTGCAGACGGGCGTCGTAGCCGGCCTCATCTCAACGATCCTCATCATCTTTCCCACCGGCGACATGCACGGCAAATACGTGGCGCGTCACCAGCCTGCGGCCATTGCCGCCATGGAAGGCCTCTTCAAATCCACGACTGGAGCGGGGATTGTGCTGATGGGCCAACCCAACGAAGAGACGGGCGAAATCGACAATCCGATCGTGGTCAACGACGTACTAAGCTTCCTGATTTACGGGACGACCAAAGCCGAAGTGAAGGGGTTGGATCAGTTCCCGCGCGATCAGTGGCCGACCGCGCTGCCGCTGCTCTTTTACGCCTACCACATCATGGCCGGACTCGGGACGTGGTTCGCGCTGGTGATGGCCGTGGCCGCATTTCTGCTGTGGCGCAAGCGTCTTTACAGCTCGCGCTGGATTCTCTGGGCGCTGCTGCTGAGCTTTCCGCTGCCTTATATTGCCAACACCGCCGGCTGGATGACCGCCGAATTGGGCCGGCAGCCGTGGCTGATCTACGGACTGATGCGCACCGGCGATGGCTATTCGAGCCTGGTGTCGGCGGGCAATGGGCTCTTTACGCTGCTCGGCTTCATGGGGCTCTACGCTCTTCTGTCCGTTCTCTTCGTTGTGCTGATCTATCGCGAGATCAGCCACGGACCAGAAGTGAAGACGCCGGCGGTCGAAACACCGGTGGCCGCCAGCTAAGAGTGTCAGTGCATGACTTTAGAGCTGAGGGAAAGTGCAAATGGCAAGCCAATTCCACTGGAGCAATCGCGCAAGGGCTAAACCTCTGAAAGTTTTTGCAGCATTTACGGCGCGACTAACGCCATGCCCTGACACAAAGTACTTGTCTGAAGGAGTCTTCCACTCGCCGCGGCGAGTGAAGTCGTGCCGATCAACTTCTTACTCCACCGAGTAAAGAGGGAGTGCTTTCATGATGGGATTTGTCTGGTTCTGGCTGGTTGCTGTAATGATCGTGGGCTACGTTGTCCTCGACGGCTTTGATCTCGGCGTGGGCGTGCTGCACCTGTTTCTGGCGCACACGGAAAGCGAGAAGCGCGCCATGCTGGCCTCGATCGGTCCGGTATGGGATGGCAACGAGGTGTGGCTGCTGGCCGGCGGCGGCACGCTCTACTTCGCCTTTCCGCTGCTTTACGCTTCGGCCTTCAGTGGCTTCTACCTGCCGCTGATGATCGTGTTGTGGCTGCTGGTGCTGCGCGGCGTAAGCCTGGAGCTGCGCAATCATCTCGAACTGGGCGTGTGGCGCACGCTGCTCGATGGCGTCTTCGGGCTGGCCAGCGCGCTGCTCGCCATCTTCTACGGCGCGGCACTGGCCAATGTGCTGCGCGGCGTTCCGCTGCAGCCGGACGGCTACTTCTTTCTGCCCCTGTGGACCAACTGGCGCCCCGGCGTTGATCCCGGAATTCTGGACTGGTATACGGTGATCGGCGGCCTGGTGGCTCTGGCGGCGCTGACGCTGCACGGGGCGCTGTGGCTCACCATCAAGGTGTCCGGCAATCTGGCCGAGCGTGCCCGCCGCATCGTCACCCCGCTGTGGCTTGCGTTGCTCGCGCTCACGGTTATCAGCCTGATCACCACGATCGCCGTGCGCCCGGCAAGTCTGGACAATTACTTCCATTACCCGGTGACCTTCATCATTCCCGTGGGCGTGGTTGCTTCGCTGGTGGGTATCTGGTTCTGGAATCACAACTCGCAACCGGTGAAGGCGTTTCTGGCCTCATGCTTCTATCTCTTCTTCATGCTGGCCGGGGCATGCTGGGGCGTGTATCCCACGCTGCTGCCCGCCACCACCGGCGCGGCCAACGACATCACGCTCACTCGCGCTATCTCAGGGCCGCACACGCTGGCCGTGGGCCTGGCGTGGTGGATCTTCGGCATGGCGCTGGCGGTGGCCTATGTGGTGTTTGTGTACAGCCGCTTCCGGGGCAAGGCCGACGCGCCTGCCGGTGGACATTGAGGCCTTCCGGCGAGCGTGCTCCCTGTGCGCGGCCCGCTTGGTAACTTCAGAAAAGTGATTAGGGCAAGATGCATGGATAGCCACACATCTTGCCCTAATCGTTGGAATCTTTGATCTACAGCGTCACCACCGTGCCCGACTGCTCCGGTTGGCAGAGGGCGGGCGGCTCGCCTTCCTGGCGCGGCTTCCAGTTGCGAGGCTGGTAGATGCAGCAGGGCTCCTGCGCCAGCGGATCCCCGGTGAGCGCGTAGGCGCGGGCGCGCGAGCCTCCGCAGATCTCCTTGTACTCGCAGGCGCCGCACTTGCCCTCAAGCTTGCTGGTATCGCGCAGGGCCTTGAAGATCGGAGCCTCACGGTAGATCGCGGCCAGCGGAGTTTCGCGGATGTTGCCGGCGTGGATGGGCAGAAAACCGCTGGGATAAACGTTACCGACGTGTGAGACGAAGAGAAAGCCCTTGCCGTCATTGACGCGGCGTGTGGCCCAGCCCATGGTGCGCGTCTTGGCGTCGGCGGTGGGTGTGCCCGGCTCGTACTCCGCGGCGGCATGCGGATGCCCATGTCCGTGGCCCAGGCGCCGTTCCTCCAGATTGTGCTGCAAGAGATAGCGGCGGTAGTGCATGGCCTCGGTGGTTTTGATCTGGAAGCTCACCCGCTGCGAGAGCTCGTAGATCTTGCCGAAGACCTGTTCGAACTCCTCGCCCGAGAGCAGGTCGTCGAGCTGGCCGCGGCCCACCGGGACGAGGAAGAAGACGTTCCACATGACGATGGACAGCTTCTCAAAGAGGTTGCAGAGATTGTCGAGGTCGTGGGCGTTGTGGCGGCTGATCGTGGAGTGGACCTGGATGGGGATGCCGGCCTCGTTGGCCCACTCAATGGCCTGAATAGTGCGTGCCCAGGCGCCGGACAGGCCGCGAAAGGCGTCGTGAATCTCAGGGGTTGAGCCGTCGAGCGAAATGCCGAGGCGGACGATGCCGACCTCCTTCATCTTGAAGATGGCCTCGCGGGTCAGCAGCGGCGTGGCGCTGGGCGTGACGGCAACTTTGACACCCTGCCCGGAGGCGTAGCGGATCAGCTCATACAGGTCGGCGCGCTTGAGCGGATCGCCGCCGGTGAGGACAAAGATGGGTATGTGCATCGCAGCGATCTGATCGATGAGCTGCTTTCCTTCCACTGTGGTGAGTTGATCGGGGTGAGCGAGCGGCTGGGCGGCGGCACGGCAGTGCTTGCAGGCCAGATCACAGGACTGTGTGACTTCCCAGATCGCAAGGAAGGGAGTCTCGTCGAAGTTCAACCCGCCGCGGGCGGGAATGGTGTGCATCGGTTGCATGGGACCTCCGTCACGGGAATCGCGGCGGACCGGCTCGGTAACAGGCTCAGAACTGGCGGACCGGAAAAGCCGTCCTGCGGCGCCACGGTTCGGTTACAGGAGAGCAGGTTCGGAGGCCTCCAAGCTGTGATTCAGATCACTTTACCCGCGCCTGCGTACAGAATTTTTCTTTAGGCATGGACGAAATGCCGAAATGGGGGCACAATTTTGTCATTCTGGCACGCATCGTTCTGGCGAAACCAGCGTCAGATATGAGCGGAGGGAGCAGAGAACGGGATTGAGCAGACGGAGAGTGAGTTTCTTTTAGAGACAGTGAGATGAGTCACTAGTGTCTGTAATATGGGACACCGTATTGAGGCTGCCGATCTGCGATAGTTCGTCTGCACCACCAGGAGGTTCCTATGGCCATCAAGATGAAGCCGGGTTGGAGCAAGCCCTCCACAATCTTGTTCGCCTCCGAGATTCCCGCCAACGAAAAGGCCCTCGCCTTTGCGCTTGTCCAGGCCCAGGAGTTTGGCGCCGATCTGATTTTGTTTCATGCGTATGACACGGTGGTGGTGGCCGCATCGGAGAGTACGGGGGTTCGCTATTACGATTATGCTGCGGCGGCACGCAGCGAGAAACAGCATCTGGAGCCGCTGGCGCAGCGCGTCCGCGACGCGGGCGTGCGCTGCGAGGTGGTCGCGCGGCCTGGGTTGGCTGCCGATCAGATTCTGACCTATGCGCGCGAGCGGGAGATTGACCGCATTGTCATGGGCACGCACTCGCCGGGCCCCATCGGCAAGCTGCTGGTGGGCTCGGTTGCCGAGGCTGTGCTGCGGTCGGCAAGAATGCCCGTCTACATCGTGGGTCCCGAAGTTGTGGACGGCACTTATCGCAACTTTGCCACCCGCACCATTCTGTGCGCCATCAGCCTGCAGGAAGCCAGCGCGGTGGTCGCTCAGTTTGCGTCGGAGCTGGCCGCCCAGCACAACGCGCGCCTGATTCTGGAGCATGTGATCCGGCCGCAGGAGCGGGCGGAGGTGCTGGCGGGCAAGTCGATCGATCAGATCGAGGGCGACATGCTGGCGATGGTTCCCGCCGAGCTGCGCGAGAAGATCTCTGTGCAGACGATTGTCGTGCCAGGCGACCCGACCGAGGAGCTGCTGTACCAGAGCCGCGCGCAACAGGCGGACCTGATTGTGCTGGGAGCGCAGGGAGCATCGGCCTTTGCCGCCATTACGCGCCATGGCGTGGTCTATAAAGTGCTGGCGCACGCACAGTGCCCGGTGATCACGCTTTCACCACAAGTTCTGGCCGAGTGCGGCGCCAAGGAAGATTTGCGGCCACCGGAAGAGTATATGGCCGGGGTTGTTTAGGGCCAGTTAACACTACCAGGACGGCGGCGACGGGAGCCAGTTTTTTCGAGTTCCAGGAGCGAGGAGCGCGCTGCAACTGGTTGCTGGAGCGACGAGCAACAACGAAGTCGGGAAAATTGGCTCCGTCCCGAAGGGTTGCGGCGAAAATCGCGCCTGATGCGGGTGGCCGTGTTCCCATCGGCTGCGGACCCGGGCGATGAAGTGTATATACACGATACCGGGTTCCTGGCGCCGTAATGCGCATCCGGTTATACTGGACGGAAAGGCAGCGCATAGGCAGCCGCGCTGCCGAAGCGAGGTGCGTCTTCCGCAGGGACTCCGGTTCACTGACGTTCGACGTTCCGCCATCAGAGACTTCGCGGTGGCGCGCGGTGGTTCGCGTGCTTCGAAGTCCTGTGGATGCCTTGGGTTGTGCCCTCTTTCCTGCCTGCTGTGCTCTCTGCGGCTCCCCGCTGCCGCGGCTCTCCTCCGTGCCAATCTGTGATGCCTGCTGGATGGAATGCCCCGTTCAGAGCGGCTCTGCCTGCGTGCGCTGCGGTGACGCGCTCGACTCGCCCGCCGAGACGCCGGGTGCAGGTCTGTGCCGCGCCTGCCGGCTGGCTCCGCCGCCGTTCGTGCGCGCGCTCGCCTTCGGGCTGTACCAGGGGCGGATGAGGGAAGCCATCCATGCGTTCAAGTACGGCCGGCTGCATCCGGCGGCGCACAGGCTGGGGCGGATGCTGGCCGCCGCCATCGCTCAACTGGCCGCTGAAGCTCCGGCTGAGATGCTGGTGGTTCCGGTGCCGCTGCACCGGTCAAAGCACGCACAGCGCGGCTTCAACCAGGCACGCTCATTGGCGGCTCACGCGCTGGCGTTTCTGCGCAAGAGCCATCCGGAGTGGCGGCTCACGCTGGCCCCGCGCACGCTGATGCGCCTGCGCGCCACGGCGAGCCAGGCCGGCCTGACGCCGCGCCAGCGCCGGCTGAATGTGCGCGGAGCCTTTTCGGTTTCCGACGCTTCCTTCGTCGCCGCAAAGCACATTTTAGTCATCGATGACATTTTCACCACCGGGGCGACGGCACGCGCCGCGTCCCGGGCGCTGGTGCGCGCGGGGGCGGAATCCGTGTGGGTGGCCACGCTGGCCAGGGCACGGCGTGTCAGCGCAATCCGGCAGGATTTCAATGCATCCCGGGAGGATGTGGAAGACGGGTCCGTGCCCGCGGGGATCGAGAGAGCAGGGTTTGATTCGGCTCATTCATCGCAAGGGCAATCATCTTTTTGACGGGGGAAGAGATGTCGCTGGGAAAAGCCATGATTCATGCGCGCAAGCAGAAGTCCATCGCCAAGGCCGCGCTGGCCGGCGAGCACGCGGCCGGCCAGGTCAGCGTGCAGACGACTGTCCACTTGTTGCAGATGCCAGTGCTCGTACTCAATGCTTCCTATGAGCCGATCAACATCTGCGGAGCGCGCCGGGCGCTGGTGCTGGTGCTCAAGGGTATTGCGCACACTGAGGAGGAGCACAGCCTCATCCTTCATGCACAGCGCAGCCGCATCCCCATGCCGTCGGTGATCCGGCTGCTCGAGTACCGGCGCATTCCCCATCAGACGCGCGCCCTCTCGCGCAAGAACATCCTGCTGCGCGATCGCAACACCTGCCAGTACTGCGGCGAAACCATGCCGCCCGGCGAATTGACGCTGGATCACGTCGTTCCCCGCTCGCGCGGCGGCAGCTCCACCTGGGAGAACCTGGTGGCCTGCTGTCACCCCTGCAACCGCCGCAAGGGCAACCGCCTGCTCAGTGAGATCGACGACATGATCCTGCTGCGCGAGCCGCGGCCGTTCTCGCTCCACACCAGCCGTCAGATCATGCGCATGCTGGGCCGCAGCGACGACCGCTGGCGCAAGTATCTGTTCTATTGAGGCAGTTGGTTGGCGGGTGGCCCTGATTTCGAGGCGTTCAATCCACCACGGAAAATGGGTGCCCCATGTCCCGACTCTGGGACATGGGAAAGCAAGTGCCCATTGCACCTCCAGTGTTTGCATTCAGGTTCCGATAAACGGTTTCAGCGCTGCGAGGCGTACGGGGCTCGGTATCGGCCCGCCACTGCTGAAGCGATGGGATGCTTAACAGACCTCCTCCCATTTCTCTTCCTTCGCAGTTAGATTGCCGTACGGAGATCTTTCAGGGACAGAAACTTTTCTCGTCTGGAGTATAGAACCAAGGCAGAGGCAGGCCGCCAATTTCCGCGTCTGTCAATACAGAGCAGTCTTCAGGAATCCCTTAGAATGAAAAGGTTGTCAGATCATCTTCGCGGGTATCCGGCTCGTGTCGCAGTGATTGAATTGATAAGGATCAACTTAAGCCGGCAATCAAGCGCGCCGGCGTTGTGTTACCAGCCCAGCACCAGCAACCACCCAACACCGCGGGGCATCTGCACATCTTAGCCCGGGAGGAGCGGCGCGATGAGAAAAGCCTTATCTCTTTGCTTTCTGATTTGCGTCGGCTTGTCGGCGCAGCAGATTCCTCCGCCGACGGATCTGCCCAGCCAGCCATTCTTTATCAAGCAGACCTGGTATATCGGCGGGAGCGGCTCCTGGGACTCGGTGACGATGGACCCTTCGGCGGGCCTCCTGTACATCGCGCATGGCTCGCAAGTGCAGGTAGTGGATGTGCATTCCGGATCTCTGGCGGGAAGCATCACCGGGTTCCAGGAGGCTCGTTCCATCGCGCTGGACGACACCGGGCAGGTGGGATACGTCAGCGACGGCGAGGCCGGCGAAGTGAAGGCTTTTAACCGCCGCACGTTCGACGTCACGGGAACGGTTCACACGGGCGCGCAGCCGAGTGCCCTTGTCTATGAACCGCAAAGCGGATTGCTCTTCGCCATCTGCCCGAATGCGACCATTCGAGGGCTCCATAGCCGGCAGGCCGGCAGCGGCCGGAATGGTGGTTCCGCAACCGGCCGCGGGGAGAATCACCGCAATGGCGCGCAGCAGACTGCGGCCGCGAGACCCACCTCCGTCATCATCGTCATCAACACACAGCCGCTTGAGAAAGTGGCGCAGATTCTTGTGTCTGGAACCCTTGGCCTGGCGGCGGCCGATACCAGGGGCCAGGTGTACGTCACCGTGAAGGATCGCAACGAGATTGCGCGGCTGGACGCATCCAGTCTCCGCGCCCGGCTACGCTGGCTGCTCTCGGGTGAAGAGCAGACGCAGGCCTCGGCGCAGGCGGCAGAGCAGAGGCCTGGAGATGCGTGGCATGTGGATGAGCCCCTGACGCTGGACTGGAGCCGTTCCGCGCATCCGTCGCCTTCGGACGAAGGCCACATGCGGTTGTTTCCCGTAGGTCCGGGTTGTGTGGATCCCCAGGGCATGGCCGTCGACAGCAATGACATGCGGCTGTTTGCCGCGTGCCGCAACATGAAGTTGATTGTGCTCAACACCGGCACCGGAGAGATCGTGGCATCCATTCCCACCGGGCCGGGCATCGACGCCGTCGGCTACGATCAGGAGCGGGGATTGATCTTCCTGGCCAGCGGGAGCGGCGATGGAAGCCTCAGCATCCTCTCCCAGCAGGTGCCCGACATCTACGCTGTTGTTCAGAACCTTCCGACGCGGCGACAGGCGCGCTCGCTGGCAGTGGATCCGCAGACCGGCGCCGTCTACCTGGTGACGGAATACCTGGGATTGGACCTGGCTGCTTCAGGCGGCATCGGCGATATGCGAACCAAGCCGGTAGAAGGCAGCTTTCAGGTGCTGAAGATCGGGAACTGACGCTGGCTGTATATGCATGCCGAATCCCAGACTGTAATCTCCACAACAATTTCACTTAGAACGGGTTGGTACAAACCAGTAAATTCTCGCTTGCGGACAGGATCAGTATGGCGCGTTTCTTGTCGGGCATGCTTTTTGCCTTCCTCTGTTTTTGTGTG
>JAJZVZ010000118.1 GCA_021846945.1 Acidobacteriota bacterium
GAAAGCTCTCCGAGTGACCTGCCTGGCGGACGGGCCGGCTCCTGAGGCTGCTCAGGGACAGTACACTCATCTGCGGAGGTCATTTCGCTTCTTTATGCCTACTTTTCAGCCTGCTTTTGGCGATTCTTTTCGGCCCTCCGTCCGTGTGCTTCCCTCTGCTACTGTCTCTGGGCGGCTGCTCTGCCTGCCGCTGGCCCTTCTGGCAGCTTGCCCCGCGCCAGCCCAGGTTCCCGCCAACTATCTGAACGAACAGCCGGTTCGCGCTCGCCACGCGATGGTGGTCACGATCCACCACGACGCCACCGACGCGGGCCTGCAAATCCTGCAGGAGGGGGGCAACGCGGTGGATGCGGCGGTGGCTGTCGGTTTCGCCCTGGCGGTGGTTTACCCGGAGGCGGGCAACATCGGCGGAGGCGGCTTCATGCTGATCCGCCCCTCCTCCCGGCAGCTCAACGGCGGGCAGCCGGTCTTCCTGGACTACCGGGAGGAGGCGCCCGGCTCGGCCGGCGCGAACATGTATCTGGACGCGGCCGGCAACGTCATCCCCCAGATGTCAATCACCGGCTTTCACGCCTCCGGGGTTCCGGGCGCCGTGGCTGGGCTGACCTTTGCCGAGCAGCACTTTGGCCGCCTTGGGCTGGCGAAGGTGATGGCGCCGGCGATCCGGCTGGCGCGGGAGGGCTTCGCGCTCCCCGCCCAGGAGGCCGGAGACCTGCACGCAGGCAACCTGGCGCGGTTCGCGGCCTCGCGCCGGATCTTCCAGCGCGACGGCAACTACTATCAGCCCGGCGAGATCTTCCGCCAGCCGCAACTGGCTGCGACGCTGGAGCGTATCGCTCGGAATCCGGCGACCTTTTATCACGGCAAAATGGCCGCGCAGATCGCCGCCTTTGAGGCTGCCAACGGCGGCATGATCACCGCCCAGGATCTGGCCCGTTACCGGGTGAAGGAGCGCACGCCGCTGCTGGGCCACTATCGTGGCCTGCAGGTGCTCACCGCGCCGCCGCCCAGCTCCGGGGGCATCGTGCTGATCGAGATCCTGAACATGCTGAGCGGCTACAACCTACCCAGCCTGGGACCGGACCGCTCTGCCAACCAGATTCACATGATCGTGGAGGCCTTCCGCCGCGCCTACATGGACCGTAGCGACTACCTGGGCGATCCGGATTTCAACCGCATGCCGCTGGAGCGGATGGCCTCAGAGGCTTACGCCGCCGCCTGGCGCAAGACCATCGGCCCCTTTTCTCCCACGCCGTCAGCCAAGCTGGTCCGCCCGGCGGGCTTTTTGCCTGCGGCCTCGACCCCGCTGCATCCGCAGTTGGACTCCAACCAGACCACACACTTCTCCATTGTGGATGCCGATGGGAACGCCGTCTCAAGCACCTACACCTTGAACTTCGGCTTCGGCTCCGGAGTGACGGTGGACCCGCTGGGCTTTCTGCTGAACGATGAGATGGATGACTTCACCTCCAAGGTGGGCGTACCCAACGGGTTTGGCCTGATCCAGAGCTCGGCCAACGCCATCGCGCCGGGCAAGCGCCCGCTCTCCGCCATGACGCCGACGATCGTCAGCGAGCCTCCGGTGTGCCCGGCCTCGGCAAAGGCCGTTGCGGAGCGGCAGAGCTCCAGCGTGTACTATCTTCCGCTGCCTGCCGGATGCGAACCGGGCAAGCTGCGCCTGGTGCTGGGCTCGCCGGGCGGCTCGACGATCATCACCACGGTGGCCAACGACCTGATCAGCGTGGTGGACAACCATCTGAACATCCAGGCGGCGGCGGATGCCCCCCGCTTCCATCATCAGTACCTGCCGGACATTCTGCAGTTTGAGAAGGCTTTTCCCGTCGCCACCGTGGATGCGATGAAGGCGCGCGGCTACAGCACGCGCCGGGCCGCGGAGTTCGACGAGAAGTCCGCGGGAGTCTGGGGGGACAGCGAGTTGATCGAGGTGGATCCGGCCGGCGGCGAGCTGCTGGGCGGCCATGACCATCGCCACACCTTTGGCAAGGCCGCCGGTTATTGAAGCGAGCAGGCTGAGCGGCAGCGGAACGGGCGAGTTGACGCCTCGATGTTGCCGATTCTGCGAGACCATCCCGCAGTCCCGCCCGACCGAGCCTCCAGACCAAACCTCCAGACCAGGCGCTGCAGACCAAAGTCATCCCGCAGACGCTTGACCTGAAGAGGGCTACGGGCGGTCATGCTGCAAATAAGGCGGCGAGGGCATGGCTCCGGCGCGCTCATTGACGGGCGTCTCCGGCATTGGCCATTTCTGAACTCCAACATGATGAGCCCACGCCTCGTAATCGGCGGCCATACTCTTCACCAGATCGGGATGGAGATCCGCGACGTCATGCATCTCGGTGCGGTCCGCATTCATGTCGTAAAGTTCCCAGGCATCGGGATAACGGGATACCAGCTTCCAGCTTCCTTGCCGCACCGCCGCGTTGCCTTCGTGCTCCCAGAACAGAGAACGATCCTGTAACTGGCCGCCATGAAACAGGGGCGCCAGACTCTGCCCCGCCAGCGGGGTTGGCGGCACTCCGGCCTTGCTGGTGGTGGGATAGGACGCATTGGCGACGTCAAGGCAGGTAGGCAGCACGTCAATTTCGTGACCGACCGCGGTCACCAGTCCAGAGCTTTTGATCCCCTTGGGCCAGTGAGCCAGGAATGGCGTGGAGATGCCGCCTTCCTGCGCGTAGTGCTTGTAGAGACGGAAGGGCGTATTGCTGCAGTTCCCCCATGGAATCCCGTAGCTGGCGTAGGTTGTTGCGGGGCCGGGCATGAGGGACGGTTCATTTCCAGGAACGATTGCGTCTCCATTTTTGGTGCGATAGGGGATGTGCGGCGGCCTGTTCTCGTACGGAGGAATCGGGCCCATTTCTTCAAAGTTGCCGCCGTTATCGGACATGAAGAAGATCAGGGTGTTATCGAAGATTCCGAGTTGGCGCAACTTGTTCACGATCTTGCCGACATTTTGATCAAGCTTGTCGATTTGCGCGGCGTAGACGGCCATGCGCCGCATCTCCCATTCGTGATAGGAAGCGGTGTTCCAGTCCGGAACGCGTGGATCGCGAGGCGTAATTCCCCATTCCTCCTTCACGATGCCCATGGCAAGCTGCTTGGCGTGGCGATCGGCGCGCAGCTTGTCCCAGCCGCCCGCGTAGCGGTCCTTGTACTTGGCGATGGTCTTTTCCGGCGCCATCAGCGGCCAATGACCGGCGGTGAAGGCGGCGTAAAGGAAGAACGGTTTCTCCCCATGCGCCGCATCGTCGATGAATTGAACAGCGTTGTCGCCCAGTGCGTCGGTCAGATAATAATCGGGATCGTCCGCGCCCACCGAAATGGGGGTGTTGTCGCGAGTGAGGGATTCCGGATCGAAGTAGCTGGCCGCGCCGTTGATGATCCCATAGTAGCGGTCGAAGCCCCGCTGCAGTGGATAATTATGTTCGCCAAGAGATACCGGGGTAACATGCCACTTGCCCACCATCAGCGTGTGATAGCCTGCCGGCCGCAAGGCCTCCGCGATGGTGCAACAATTCTCGGCCAGGTCGCCGCGATAGGCGGGGTAGGGGTAGCGGCCGCAATCGGAAACCATTAGACCCATGCCGGCCTGGTGAGAATAAAGGCCGGTCAACAGCGCAGCCCGCGACGGGCAGCAGCGCGGACTGTTGTGAAAGTCGGTGAACTGCAGGCCGCCCTTGGCGAGCGCATCAAGATTCGGCGTGTCGATCTCCGAGCCATAGCATCCGATGTCGGAAAACCCCATATCATCGGCGAGAATGAAGATAATATTTGGCCGGGAGCCGTCTGAATCTTTGCCCCCGAGATCAGGCAACCTCGTTGGCTTGATCCCGGAAAGCATGACTCCTGCCGACGCCAGTCCGCTCTCTTGAAGAAATTCTCTTCTCGTCTTCATTGGTTCTCCTGTCAGGAAAGGCTTTCGTGATGGATGGAAAAGGAAGCCGCTACCTCACCTCCAGGGGAAGGGGGGAGCGGATGCTTGGCTCTTACGTCACTTGGATGCGTGATCCTCAAAAGACGAACTTGGCGCCGAGTTGAAGGTAGCGGGGGGAACCGGTGGAAGTAACCTCGCCATAGTTGGTCTTGCTGGTGACTGTGGATACACCGGCGAAGTTGACGTGATTGAAGACGTTGTAGGCCTCTGCGCGAAACTGGAATGAGCGATCGCCGCCTAACGCCATATTCTTGTAAAGGCTGACGTCCCAATTTTCATATCCTGGCCCCTTGATAGAGCCAACGCTTTCATCTCCAGGACGGTACTGCCCGGCGGGTACATACGCGAAGGCCGAAGTATTGAACCACTCTTTAAGGGTGCGGGGAGCTTTCACGTTGGGGTTGGAAATCTCGTCGGGACGGCCGGCTCCCGACTCGGCGGACCCGGAGGCCAGGATCCCTTGGCCCGCCGGATCAACAGCCGCCGTATGCGCAGTCAGGTATTGGCCCGCTCCAAACGAGACGATTCCAGAGAGCTCCCATCCCCCGAGTATGTATCCTACTACCGAGCGATTATGGAGAAGGAACGGCAGGGAGTAGACGTAGTTGACATTCAGGATTTGGGGGCGGTTGGAAGCGTCCGGGCCCCAGTCTGCAGCAGGGTCATACACGTTCTGCGGCGCCGTGGCGTCGGACAGGGCGCGGGAGTAGGTGTAATTCACGGAGAGCAGCGAGCTCTCTGGCAAGCGGGTGGTGACAGAAACCTGCAGGCCGTTGTAGTTCGACGTAAATCCCTGTATGTCGGAGTTAATCGGCGCGTAGCCAACGTAAGGACGAAGCGCGTTCAAGTCCGGCGTATTGCTCGGTGTAACTATGTTCTTAGGGATAACGCCCGTGGCCGCGAACTGCCCGGGAGGCAATTCATTGATATCTTCGTTCACCGCCAGATGCAGCGCGCGATTGGCATAGTAGCCGATATCCAGCAAGGTTCCACCCCAGAGAGTGTGTTGCAGGTCGAGAGAGTACGCCTCAACATAGGGAGACTGCCAGTTCACTTGCGCGGCTTTCAGCACCAGTGGAGCGGGATTTTTTGATACGAAGCCGGCGCCGGGGTTGGTGAAGGTGGTGTCGGGAATCGTGAGACTGGTGACATTGGGCTCATTGTCGGATGCCAGGTCGTGATAATCCGGAGTGGGTAACTGGATGTAATAGATGCCGAAGCCGCCCCGAATGGATGTGGAGCCCCTGCCGCCAACGTCATAAGCAAAGCCAATGCGTGGAGCAAATGTAAGGTATGGCTGGGTGGTCACCTTGCTGCCGTAGGGCGAGGTCTTGTTGGCGATGATAAGTCCGTTTTCCGGATTGTAGTTGGGATTTGGCGTAAGGCCGCCGTCACAGGGAGCGCTGGTGCAGAGCAATCCGTTGGGGCTCACCGCGGGCGCATCAGCGGCCTGAAAGCGCCCCGGGACGAAATTGACGAAGGGCAGGTAAGGCAGTCCCTTGAGAGTGCCTGAAGAAGGAGAGGCGAAGTAAGAGTAGCGCAACCCCATATTGAGCGTCAGATTGGGAGATGCCCGAAAGTCGTCCTGCAGGTACTCTTCATATATATTGCTGTGTGGAAAGGCCGAGGGATCGGGGGCGAGTTGCTGGAAGGATTGCACCGAACCGTCAAGGAAGTTGGCGAAGGCCTGGTCGAACTGGGTGGCCGCCTTAGTTCCTGGGGGCGCCTTGGGGATGGCGGTGGAGCTGAATGTAAATTGGCCCGCGTTGGTTTGGCCGACATTATTTCCGGCCTTTTGGTATTCGACGTTGAAGCCGAACGTCAGCGTGTGGCGGCCCAGGATCTCCGTATCGTTGGCGAAGAGCTGAGTGACGGGCTCCTGGTTGTCGTAGGGGCTGATCGCCTCGTAAGTCGACGAGGCGATAATCAGATTGGGGATGCGCCCCAGAGTGGCCTTGAGCGGCAGCGTGGGGCGAACGTCGGGCGAGTTGCTCGCCTCCAGCGTGCCGGTAGCCTGAGCGGTTACGTAGCTGCTCATGTACCCGCCGCCGGCCTGCAGAATATTCCTAGGGCTGAAGATGTAGGTGCCGGTGCCGAAGTAAGCTCGGCTACCGTCGGTCACATTGGAGATGCCGACGCCAGGCGCCTGATTGCCGACGCGAAGGCCGGACGGAACGATGAGATTGAAGGGATCGTTGAAGAAGCGGAACATGATGCTGAACTTGTCATTGAATTGATGGTCGATGCGGACAAAGGTCTGCGTCTCGTTATTGGTGCCCGGTTCTGCAACAATCAGCCCTTGTGGATCGGTGGGGCTATTGGGTAGCGGAATCTTGTCGATGACGTCCTTAAGATAATCCTGAGCTTCCGGGTTGATGGTGGATATCGTCGTACCAGGAGTTGCACAAGCTCCGGCCGCATTGTAGGCTTCGCAGATCGGAGCATTGAAGATACCCTCGCGTTGTTGAGCTGTCGGCACGTCGGTCAAGGTGGCCTGAACGCTGCTCGCGCTGCGCAGAAACTCCTGTCCCACCACGAAGAAGGTTTTGGTTCTTCGGCGGCTGGTGACGTGCGGCAGCCAGATTGGACCTCCTACTTCATATCCAAAGTCGGAATACCTGTCTAACGGACGGGGCACGCCGGCCAGGTTATCGAAGTAGCTGTTGGCGTTGAATATCTCGCTCCTGTAAAAATCATATGCCGTGCCGTGGAAGGCGGTGGTTCCGGATTTGCTGGTGATGCTCAGGAAGGCGCTTCCTGAACCGCCGTATTGAGCGCCGTAGTTGGCGCGCTGCGAGTTCATCTCCTGGATGAAGTCGATGCCGGGGTAGGCTCCAATCTGCGTTCCCCCTGCTGAGCGGCGTTGTAAATCCTGACCATCGAGGAAGTAACCATTATCTTGCGCCGGCAGGCCGTTCACCTCATAGTTGGCCGAATTCACGCCACCGGTTGAATTGATGGAGCCGCGGTCATGGGTTCCGCCGGGTATGCCGCCGCTGACTCCGGGTTCAATCGAAAGTAACTGCTGGAAGTTACGGCTGCTCAGCGGCAACTGGGTAACCTTCGTTGCGGGAATGAGCGTACCCGACGCGGCGTTGTCAAGTTCTACCTGGACCATGGTATCCGTGGTGACTTCAACGGACTGTGTGATCTGCCCGGGAGCCAGTGCGAAGGCGGCTGAGGAGATGATGCCGGTGTGAACGTCCATGGTTCTCACCTCGCTTTCAAATCCCGTCGCATTGACCGTGAGCGAGTAATGCGCGCGCGGCAACAGGGGAACGGTGAACTGGCCATGGGTGTTGGTTTCCACTGTGCGGATTACCAGGTTCTGGTCGTCGTTCTTGACGATCACCGTGGCATTGGGAATTGCGGCCCCGGTCTTGTCGTACACGGTTCCGTCGATCTCTCCCGTCAGCACCTGAGCAACCGAAACGGAGCTGAAGGAAAGAAGCAGCGCGAACAGGATGCACCCACGATTGAACTTCGATGCCAAGGCAACTTGCATGAAGAACCTCCTAATATTTGATTTTTCGGGAGTCTTTTTTCGTCTCTCCATCGTCTACAAATTTGACGACTAAATGTAAGCGATTTCTGATTTCGTTGTCAACATGTGCTCTTTCCTGATGGCGTTGGCACATGATATGTCCCGGGGAGGGAACAGATGGGATGTCCGCCTAGCTCGCAGCGAGGATCGCTGCGGCGCCATGGTCTGCCTTGGCCAATCTTCGCGGATGGTAAGAACGTGTATGTCCGCGAGTCGTCCCAGGCGGAGCGGCGGAAGGGGGGCAGGCAGGTGAGCGAATTCGGGCGGAAGCGCGTTGGGCTCGGCATCCGGATCCTCGCTGGTCGCCTGCCGCGGACCCGCAGGCGAGCCGAGGGGGGTAGCCGGCGCCCCTCAGGAGCCTGGGATTTACCCAGACTGGGTGGTCAGCAACAGGGCAGATTGCTTCCACTGCAGCGCCCGCGCCGCCACAAGGCTCCGGCCAAAAGCCGCGAGCCGGCGCGCGAGAACCGGCAGGCGAAGAGATCCGCCCAGGATTGCGGGCGCCTGCGCGGCTTCACCCAGATCCCCGCCGTGACGAGGCGGCCGGCGCTCCGTGAGTCGTGTGCCAGGTTGTCCGGGTACACGACACCTCCTCCAGCACGCATCCGCGGAGGTAAGCACTCAAGGCCATGCAGACTCGTCTTCCAACGCGCTCGCCAACCACAACCCAGGGGAGATGGCTCGCGGAGGGAAGCAAGGGCTCTTCTGTGGCGCGACGCCGGGGAGTATAGTCGAGGAGCTCCGCCATCCTGTCACACTATGCGCAACAGGAACAAAACGTCGTGGCGTGTTGAATTTTCAGCAGCAATTTCTGTAGGTCGTTTCACAATATTAAACATCTCAAGGAGCTTAGGAAAAGCGATGTCTCTCAAATCACTCGTATCTTTCGGTAAGACCCTGCTACTGATAGCCGTTCTCTTCGGCCTCGCCCTTACCCCGACTGGTGCCGCTTCCGCGCAAGGAGCCGCGCCTGGCCCGTGTGACGTATTCGCTCCAATGACTCCCTGCGTTGCTGCTTATAGCACAACCCGAGCGCTGTTTCGTGATTACACCGGGCCACTTTACCAGGTCACGCGCAAGGCGGACGACACTTCGATGAATGTAGGTCTGCTGCCTGATGGATATGCCGACGCCGCCACCCAGGATAGATTCTGCGCAGCTTCCATCTGCACGATCAGCAAGATCTACGACCAGTCCCCTAGCCATAACGACCTGACACCCGCGCCTCCAGGCGGAGCGGCGCGTGGCTTTGGTTCCCTCGGCTTTGATTTCCCGGCTGTGGCGAACGCTTTGCCGGTAACCGTGCATGGACACTCCGTCTACGGCATCGCGATCGGGCCCGGTCTGGGTTATCGCGACGACAAGGCGGTTGGGACAGCCGTCAACGGCCAGCCCGAAGGCGTCTACATGGTAACCTCCGCCATGCATGTCAACCCCAGGTGTTGCTTTGACTTCGGAAATGCTGAGGTAAACAACCTCGATAACAATGCCGGTCACATGGACGCCATCAATATTAGCCGGAGATGCCCAGACCAGACACCATGCAAGCCGATGGCGGGGCTCGATATGGAGAACGGCATCTACGGCCATCTGCCGGTACCAGCCGATGCAACCTTTGTTACCGTGATGGGCGCCAATGATGGGCAACACAGCTACGCTATCTACCAGGGCAACGCCGAGTCTGGAGGCTTGACGACGACGGGCATGATCCCTCTGCCCAATGGTGGCTATCAGCCGATGCAACAGGAAGGCGCCATCATTCTGGGGATCGGCGGCGATAACAGCAATCACGGCCGGGGCTATTTCTTTGAGGGCGTGATGACAAAAGGTATGCCTTCCGCGAGTGTCATGAATGAAGTTCAGAAAAACGTCGTGGCTGCCGGGTACTCCGGAAAGCTCCACAAATAGGATGGAGGGGCTCTATCCGGCCCAACCCGCATCACCAAGCCGGAAGAAGATGGAAGAGTCTCCTGCGCGATTCAGGATTGCTTGCCGCTCTATGCGGTTGCTCCGCTTGCTTGGACAGATTTCCCGCCGGCGATTTGGTTGTGTCTGGAGTCTTCCGGCTTTTGATCTTCCTTGGAAATCTTGAAAGTTGTTGGGCAGGGCCGATGCGGTTCAGATGCCGAGGGGTTTGAGCAGACACTCATGATCCCGGTCAGCTTTGAATCGTTTGCCCTGGATGCCTCGCTTTGTACTTGCCGCCGGGCGCAAGAACTGGAGGGCGATGGAATCGAGTAGCGAGATGATCGAGGTCGATCCGGCCGGCGGCGAGTTGCCGGCCGGCCATGACCATCGCCACACCTTTGGCAAGGCCGCCGGGTATTGAAGAGAGCAGGCTGAGCGGCAGCGGAACGGGTGAGTTGACGTTGCGATGTTGCTGATCCGCGCAGAGAGCAACCGCGTGCATTGGCCGCGCCGCAGATCCGCGGGAGACTTCAGGGTGTTTGTGTTTCGTACGCACGAGCGGCGCGGACGGATGCATAGGGGCCCAGTCAAAACAATGTGCTGAACCGATTCATTTGCGCCTTGGCTGCGAGAGTTGCCCGCGCCGGCGCCGCACGTCCCAACGGGTGCGATCAAACCGGGAAAGGCCAAGCCCCGGTGTCCTGATACCAGTCGTAATTTTTCTGAAGCGCAGGCTGGAAGCGCCAGTGGTCCGGCGTGGAGTTGTCCTTCCAGGCGGAGGCTATCGTCTCAGATCCGCCGACGGACACCTCGAACGCCGCACGCACGGCTTCGCGCTGTTCCGAACCAGTCGCCTTGGGCTGGGGCGAGACGAACAAAACCACTCCGCTTCCAGCCACCAGATCCAGCCACTGCCGGTTACAAGACCACGGGGTCTCGGCCGTGATCGGAACACAGTCGGGATCGAGAGCGAAGAAGGCCCGATGCTGAGGAATCCTGAAAGCGAGGGTGTTCACTCCCATCCGGCGCGTACGCTCCCAGAACTTCCCGCTGACGTCGTCTCCGGTTCGCTGCGCGTCAAAGAGACCCGCGCCGAGATGGCCGATGGTGTTGCACCCAATGATGGCCGTACTCTCCCCAGCCGCCAGCCGAATCGACTGATAGAGGCCCCGGATGATCTCTGCGTTTGTCCGCGTGCGGTCATGGAAACTCCAGCCCGGCAGCGTGGGCTGAGCGTGCATTTCAAACCCCCACTGCCCCAGAAGATCGTACGTGGAGAAATCATGCTTGATCAGCTCATATCCCCAGCCAGTAGCCTGAGTGACCTTGGCGAGCACCCTCTCCAGGGCTTCGGGAACCGTGGGATCGAAAGACAGATTCGGATTTTTGCCGGGAGGATCCGCGAACCGCTCGCCCGGCAGCAGCAAACCGGATGGCGTGCCTTCATCCGCCTGCAGCGGGCGAATCCAGATGCCGGGCCTGACGCCGCGCTTTCGGACATTCACCGCCAAAGCCGCCATATCGGGGAAGGATTGCCGGTTGTCCCAGCCGCCGTCCACTACGGTAAAGGGGCGTGGCCCTCGCGCGGGCGCCAGGGAGGCCATCAGTTCCGCGTCGCGGACGATTTGAGACGCGGTATTCCGGCCGTAGGCGTAGTACCAGTCATTGCTACCGTACAAGCTGATCGCAGGACGCGGATCTTCACACATTCCTCGGCAAAACAAGCGCGCCGCGGCCAAAGCGCTCTGGCCGGGGATTCCCCGCCTGGCGACCACCGTGGCCGCCGGCAACTCCCTCTGTCCCAGAGCGACGCCGTCGCCGCCGTTGCAGACATTCAGCCACAGAGAGATGCCCTTGGGATCGATCTGCCAGAAACAGAGGGCCGCGGCTCCGGTCCTGACTCCGTATCCGTGCAGCGTCTCGCGATCGGCAGTGAGAAAGTACCAGGGCAGAACACGTTCCGGAACCAGAGACTCCCAATGAAGGTTGCCGTAGCTGCGCTCCCAAGCATCGTTCAGCACCAGGATTCCGGGTGCAACAGCGGCGTTCCACCGCAGGTGGATATGCGTAGGGCGGGCCGCCGTTGCGGAGAGCGTAATCGGCAGGGCATCCTGCTGAGGAGCGGTGGTGATCCGCAGTCCGGAGCTGCTCCACTGCGCGCCCGACCGGCTGAGCCGCGAGGGGTGATTCAGGCCACAAAAGGCAGTGACGGAATCCGGAACCCGCAGAACATCGATGTAGGTCGTTGTTCGGCTATTTGATCCCTGACCTGGTGAGGGGCCGAGCAACTCCGCTCCAGTGGATGCGGAAAGGCCCGTGCAGGCAAGGCCCGCGACGAGTTCTCTGCGAGTAATGGATGACATTCGGACTTCCATTCATGAGTTGGATTGAGGCGGCAGAGTTCCGTGCGGACCCCTGAGCTTTCCGGCATTGGCAATCACGCGGCCATCGCACAGTATCTGAAAGCCCTTTCCTGTCGCTGCTTGGATCATAGAACATGGTCGGCCAGATGGCCGTGGTAGAGCAGGGCAGTCAGGATTTGCTTCGTTGCAAAGGGCCAGGATGCTCCGCTCAAAGGGCGCCCGTGATGAACCGTGAAGCGAAGGGCGGTGGTGATGAGGCAGACGCGGTGGCCGCGCCGGCAGGAGGCCGGGTATTGAACAGAGAACACTCGTCCGCTGCCAAACAGGTGGGTTGGTGTTTCGCTGTCGGCGATGGGTAGGGAGAGAAGCCGCCTGTTGTGGCTGTGCAGGAGATGTGCCGGAGATTTCAGGGTTTCTGCTTCAGCCGCTCGCCGTCTCCATCGATCTCATGCCGGCCCAGCTTGTAGGCTTGCCAGCCCGATAGCCGCGTTCCATCGTTATCGTGCATCCTGCCGAGAATCGACGCTCTCATCCGTCCCGCCAGACCCGTAAAGAGCAGCCAACTTCGCGGATTCCTGCATAGAGCCGGTGATGATTGCCCAATTAGAGATTCATGAAGTAGACGCCGGCGAAGGCGAGTGCGAGTGCGAGGGCTGCAATCGGCACGGCCAGGCGACGCAAGATGGGCGCTTTCGTCTTACGCCAGTCTGAGGTGGCTAGGAAAAGCAGTAGCGCCAGGCCGCAGAGACACACTGAGAGCTGGAAGATATGCGCGGCGGAGCCTTCGTCGCGGGAGTGAATAGGTGGGTGGCCCAACAGCATCTGGACGAAGGGAATCGCGACTGGGAGCAGCGCTGTGAGAGAGAGGGTCAGAACGGCGATGCCGCTGATGCGATTAAGTTGTTGGGCTGGCATATCGCTCCCCTTCACGCCGGCATATGGCGTAGCAAGCTGTGGCTTAGGTGCAGTGAAGATGGATCGGATGCGCTCGGTATAGCCGGTGAAGACGCAGCCGAACGCCCAGCGAAGAGCAACTCTGTCATCGCTGATGAGGTCGATCTCATGCAGCATAGCCTGCGCCCAGAGGGTACGGTTGCGAGGGAGCATCCGGGCGGTATGCTGCATCAGCGCGACGGCAACCCAGCGGGAGAGGTTCATGCAGGCGCTCCTTCTGGGCAAATGAGAGCCGCCGCTTCCACGCGTTGACTGCGCGCCAGTGCAAGGCCATCGGTAGTAAGGCGATACATGTGCCGCGGAGGCCGACCCTGCTTCTCCGGCTCCTGCCATTTGGATTCGAGGTAGCCCTGGTCGCTCAGACGGATGAGCAGCGGATAAAGCAAACCGGATTTGAGGCCGGTTTCCGTTGAAAGGTCGTAGCCGTAGCGCCATGCGGACGGACGATCCAGCAACGCGGCGAGGAGGGACTTCGTCTGCGCGGATTGGTTCGAGCGGCGCGGCATGAGATTAACTTTACATATGTAGACTTGTTTGTCAAGTTCTGTTGCCTTTCGGCTAACGCGACCGGTCACTTCCTGATCAGAGGCCAAAAGGATGCCGCTGGATTCTTCTGCTTTTATGCAGAGTCACCGCGCCGGAGCTCTCTTGATGAACCCAGTCCGGGCGGCCGGGGTGTCGTATTCCGTATACCCACATTCCGTACACGCTGGTGGAGCAGCGCGTCATCATCATGCAGCTCATCAAGAGAACGAGAGATTGCGCTTATAGCTATGAGGCCGGCAGACAGCCGATCGGAAACCCGTGACCAGCAGCGTCCTTGAGAGATTGCAGCAATGGCCGGTCGGCGCGGATGCTACCGCGAGACGCAGATCGTTATGAGCGCTCGCAGCTCCCCATCCAGGACGTTTGCGGTCTCTTCGGCGGAGACGCCGGGAACTATGGGCAGCGTCATCACAATGACGCTGCCCCCGCGCACACGCGGCAAGACTCGGATAAAGGCTCCGCTCCTGATTCCAGGAGCCACCTCACGCAGGTAATCGACGGTTTGTGCAGGAGCACATACGACGACATCAAGGAGAAAGCTCTTGCCACCCTTTGTCACCTGCCAGCGGCCTTGATCATCGGCGTCGACCATGTCGGCAAACCCAGGCGCTCACGCTGGAATCCTGCGCGGGTCAGACAAGAACTCCAGGATGACATCCGGACTCGCATCCGTCTCTATGCTGCTGGTGATCGTTGTACAGTTTGTGCTCATTCTCTCCTGGCCTGGCCGAGTCTGGGTCTTGCTCCGGATGGAGGGGTGGTTGGGGGCTGTGCGTAGGTTGGGCGGGACACTCTCACGAATTGATGAACCAGATTACCATTGCGGAGTTCCAGTTCCTGCGTGATGGGTGCGAGGGGAAAATCCTGCCGGCCCACATCTCAAAAACGCAAGATGTGGGGCACACATCGTATTCGGGCTTCTGATTGTTACTCCGCGTTCTGACGGAAGTTCCCCTCCTGAAAACGGCTAAGTCTTTGAAGGCCCGAGGGTAACCTTGTTTTGTGGGTACTAATATAGGCATGTAATATACTATTATCATCTTTTTATAGTGCATCTTCTGTAATATCTATAGCGCATGTACACAGCGCGCGTCCCCAGCCGCTCCTCGCCTCCGGCCATCCTCCTGCGGGAGTCCTTCCGCCAGGACGGCAAGGTCAAGTCGCGCACCCTGGCCAACCTCACCTCCTGGCCCCCGGAACGCATCCAGGCACTGGATCGAGCCCTGAAGACCGGCGCGCTGAAGGTGCGGCCCATCTTTGTGCAGAAGGCCGGCCGCACCCGAGGCAATGTCTTCTGTTGCATGCCGGCCCTGAAGCTGGTGCGGACGATGGAACAGCGGCTGCGCGCCGCCTTTGCAACCACCGCCGAGGATCCCCATGCCCTCACCCTGCCCGACGCTCTGACTGCGCTCGGCCACCTGTGCCTGTTGCATTACCCGACCGAGAAGCCCGGCCAAGTAGCGACCTAGCTGCCCCATCCCGATCGGACGCAAGGAGAATCCTGCAAGCGCTCCAGGTCAGCTTA
>JAJZVZ010000339.1 GCA_021846945.1 Acidobacteriota bacterium
TGTTCGGCCTCCGCGATTTGAGCCTTTGACCATAGCTCGCAGGATTGCTCCGCCAGAGGAATATAGGAGCCGTCAGAGGAGCGGCGCGCTGCGCTGCGCGACTCGCAATAAAGCATCAATGCCAGCAGCCCATGGGACTCACCTTCGTCCGGCAGCAGTTCGACGAGGAGCCGACCCAGGAAGATCGCCTCCTGTGTGAGACCCCGGAGACTCGGTTCCGAGCCCGCCGGGTCATCCCATCCTGTGCCGTACGCAGCGTAGATGGCTTCCAGAACCGCAGCCAGTCGGCCGGGCATTTCAAAGCGCTCCGGCAACTCGAACCTGATTTTTGCCTGCTGGATTTTTGCCTTCGCCCTGCTCAGCCTCTGACCCATGGTGGAGGGCCGCACAAGGAAGGCCGATGCGATCCGCTCTGCGGTAAGACCGAGCACCGCCTGCAGCATGAGCGGTGTGTGGATGCTTTTGTCGATGGCCGGATGCGCGCATAGAAAGAGCATCTGCAGCCGTTCGTCGCGAAACGGACCATCGTCTGAGATTTCCACGAATTCAACGATGCCACTGCTCGCCGGGTCGAACTCTTCATACCGATGTGCGTGCCGCAAGGTGTCCTGTAGACGGCGCCGACCGACGACCAGGAGCCACGCTTCGGGGTTTCCAGGGATGCCCTTCTGGGGCCAGCCATCGAGCGCGCTACGGAGGGCCTCGGCCACGGCATCTTCAGCCGCAGCCAGGTCCCCGCATTGCGCCGTGAGAAACGCGACGAGCCGCCCCCAGGATTCGCGGGCGACTCGCTCGACAACAGAGTGAGTTTCCATCAGGCCGTGGCAGGCATCGTAGTGGGCAGATTTGGCCTAACCTCCACCAGGCCGCCTTCCTCGCAAGGATAGCGGGCTGCCCAGCTCAGGGCGGTATCGAGGTCGGGCACATCGATGACCACGAAGCCGCCAATCTGCTCCTTGGTGTCGGCAAAAGGTCCATCCTGCACCTGCCGCTTGCCCTCCTTCAGGCGCACGGTGGTAGCCGAAGATGGAGGCTGGAGTCCGGTGCCGGTCACGAAGATACCGGCTTCACGAATCGCCTTCATGTAGGGAATGAACGCTCCATAGAACGTCTTTTGCTTCTCCGGGTCAGAGCGTGCTTCGAATTCTCCCGGGGTCAAACCGAACAGCAGTGTGTATTGCATCAGTTTTCTCCTTCTGCGAAGGCCTTTGCGGCTCGCTAATCCTATGTCGCAATTGCCAGGGCGATTTCGACAGAGCATGCAATGATTCACGAAAACAGTCGCATGGATGACAGTATGTTGAGGCCAACCTCCCGGGCCTGCGGCACTGGCGATTCGGTACTTCAATCTCCTCCGGGTCTTCGATAAGCGTATTATCGCCGACGCACTCATTGAGGTATAGATTGCGTAACGTCTGTGCCACGAATATGGTCAATTGCGTACTCAAGCTGTCGATCCCGTCCGTCCCGTCGATCGCTCCAGTCGAATTCGACAATCTGATTGGGAACGATAGGAGTTCCTTCCAGGATCGTTCCTCTCCACGTGTAATAGGCTCCTGTGGGCAATGCCAGGCGAAAACCCTTTCCAACTTTGACGGATGTCGCCGAAAGGAGCCGACCGGCGGTCTTCTCGCCAATGATCGTAGCGAGTTGGTTCTCGTGCGCGAACGCAACGATCATTTCGGCGGCGCTGGCGGTGTGCCGGTTGACAAGCAGTACGACTCGCCCATGAAACGGCTTTTTGCCCAGCCCTTCAGACTGAAGCACGATAGGCTTTTTGGCCAGCATTGCGGGCGCAAACTGTAGCGCGAGCGGCCAAAGGGCCTTGGTGGACGTGGGGATGTGTGAGAATCGGGGAAAGGTGAGCTTTTCCGAGTCAAGGTTCTTTGTGACTCGCAGCCTGTCCAGTGCAAAGCCCACCGGTATTTTCTCCGGTGTCAGCAGACTCATGATGCGCAGCGCGCCGACGCCTCCTCCGGTGTTGCCTCGGAGGTCGATCATCAGGCTCTCAATCGTACCCAGTTCTTTAACGGCGCTGGAAATGGCATTCGCCACTTCGACGCCCACCATGCCGGGAAACATGGCAACCTTCAGATATCCCAGTCCGCCGTCCAGACGCCGCGCCTCAACCAGCGTTGGCTGAATGAAGTGGAGCTTCTTGCCTTTCGGACGAGCTACATCGATAGACACGGAGCGCCGCTGCTCGTCGTTACCGACGATTTCAACACTCGTCTGCTTGCCCATGACGAAGACCGGATGCTCCGGCGGAGTGATTTCCCGGCCATCGGCGCTAAGCAGGATATCGCCCGGCTCGATCCCGGCAATGCTCGCGGCCCCACCGGAGTGGACATCTTGAAATATCCAGCGCTTTCCATAGGGCGTGTCATCGGCGAGATAAGTTGCGCTAAGCGCGGCGCGGCTGGACGCTCTGCGGGCGCTGCGGTGAAAGAAGCCCAGGTGGGAAGTGTGCAACTCCGTCAACAGATCGCTCATTGCCTGCTCAAAGGTGTCCGTTGTTACCGACCCTTCAAT
>JAJZVZ010000119.1 GCA_021846945.1 Acidobacteriota bacterium
CCATCGGCGCCATCCTCGCGGCGTAAAGCGCAAAATGAGCAACTTCCCCTTGCGTCCTCGTCACGCCACCCCTCTGCCGCCCATCGACATCGGAAACGCGATTCAGATAATTAAGTGAACAGTATTACGGCTAGCCCTTTTATTTTTCAATCCGACCTATTCGACCGAGGCCGCAGGAACGTATGATTAATGCATTCGTGTTTATTCCGTTGTTCTTAGGTTTGGCATAACAAAGATGAGCACCCCCGATTACCATGTCCTGGCGAAACCGATCGGTCCTATCTGCAATCTTGATTGCAAATACTGCTTTTATCTGGAAAAGGAATCGCTCTACCCGCAGGTCGCCAAGTGGTCCATGCGCGAGGATGTGCTGGAAAGTTATATCCGCCAGTACATCGAAACTCATGATACTCCGCAGGTTAACTTTGCCTGGCAAGGCGGCGAACCCACGCTCTTGGGTTTGGATTATTTTCGCAAGGTGGTGGAACTGGAGAAGCGGTATGCGAACGGCAAGCACATCACAAATGCCTTCCAGACCAACGGTGTCCTGCTGAACGACGCATGGGCGGAGTTCTTTCGCGAAAATCATTTTCTCATCGGCATTTCCATCGATGGCCCGCGCCACCTCCATGATGCGTATCGCGTGGACAAAGGCGGCCAGCCGACATTTGACCGGGTGATGCGCGGACTCGGCAAGCTCAAAGAGCACAATGTGGATTTCAACACGTTGACGACGGTACATCGCGCCAACGTGGAATCACCGCTGGAAGTGTACCGCTTTCTCAAAGAGACGGGGAGCGGGTACATGCAATTCATTCCTATCGTGGAGCGGATTTCGAGTCATGCTACTGGCGAGGGCCTGCACCTCGTGTCTCCTGATTTTTCTGGCGAGGCCCCGGTAGCTCCCTGGTCGGTCGGGCCGCGGCAGTTCGGCCGGTTCCTGTGCGCGATCTTTGATGAATGGGTGCGGCGGGACGTGGGCCGTTACTTTGTGCAGTTATTCGACGTGAGTCTTGAGATGTGGGCGGGGCTTGAGGCAAGCCTGTGCGTCTTCCGCAAGACCTGCGGAGCAGCCATGGCCATAGAGCACTGTGGTGATCTTTATTCCTGCGATCATTTTGTGTATCCGGAGAATCGGCTTGGCAACATCATGGAATCTCCATTGGAGACGCTGGTGACTTCGGAGCAGCAGCGCCAGTTTGGTGCGGCGAAGGAGTCCACGTTGCCCAGATATTGCCGCGAGTGCGACGTGCGATTTGCCTGTAACGGTGAGTGCCCCAAGCATCGGTTTATGACCACTCCGGACGGTGAGCCCGGATTGAATTATCTCTGTGCCGGTTACAAGATGTTCTTCCGGCATGTTGACCCGTATATGCGGTTCATGGCGGCGGAACTCATGGCGCAGCGCGCACCGGCCAACGTGATGCGCTGGGCCGCGGCCGAGGATGCGCGCGCCGCGCTTCAGAATACCGGCCGCAACGACCCCTGCCCCTGCGGGAGCGGCAAGAAATTCAAGCATTGCTGTGGAAATACTGCATAGCCCGAGTGGCGGGAAATGCGGGCCAGAGCAACAAGCCAGTCCGCTTCATCCTGCAATTCTGCAGTAAGTTACGAATCCAGAGCCCGTTATGTGACTGCAGTCGTCCGACGTGCCTACAGAAGGCGTCAAGTTACTTTTGTTATGCTATGAGCCAGCCAGTGTTTTCCTGCCATACAACTTCAGCTCGCATGGTTACATCTCACTGGGCAGGTTAATTTCCTTTCGCCGGTAGGCCTTATTTCGAATATAGCCACGAATGGCTTTCTCCTTGGTTAATCGTTAAGATGAGGCGTTTCTATGGGGCGCTTTCCCGAGCACCGGGATGCAGCCTTGCCATGCTGTTGCCGCCAGGTGAGCGCCGGCGGACGTTCGCTGCAACCCCGCAGGGAATCCAATTGGAGACATTAAAGGCATCCTGACTCCAGTTTCTGCATTCTGCCGGATTGAAATTCTTTGCATTTTTCTCGCCGGTTCGACGGGAGTCTTAGGGTGCAAGGATTAGTGAATAGAAGAGCGGTGAAGCTATCGGTTACGATCCTTGCGCAGCAATTGAAGGAAATATGAGATATTCACCCGTTCCGTGTTACGAGACTTATTTGCTAACTCGCGATGAATTTTGTGCGACGTTGAGCTATTTTGCGCGTGAGATGTGGCAGAATGATGAAGGAAGGTTGAGAGGTCCCGATTCTACAGAAATCGAGCACCCAACCTAAAGAAACGAGTTAGCATAATTCCCCTTGGAGTTATGCATTTTTCCCTCAAAGAGAAAGAGATGCATAATCTGCGGAGTTTCGCGAAATTTGCAGCAAGCCCGGTCCTGGAAGGCGGAGGCTTGCATACTGCAGCCGTGGAGTTAGCACTGTTGCGCAGATGATGCGAACGATTCAATCTCGTTTGCGTCGCACCCTTAGTAACTCCAGCGATCAAAAGAAGGCGATTGCCGGAGCCAATAATTTGTAGCATTACGTGATAACAGGTCTCATCAGGTTATATTCCCCGGCATATTGATGTAACAAGCGCAACACTCAAACAAAGAGAAGCTGTGAGAATTCTGTAAGTTGATCGGCAACGGCATTCAGTCTCTTCTCTGCTGTCTGTTTGGCATCAGATTTTCGCCGGCGCATTTGAAGACTTTTCAGGGACATAATGACTGCCCATGCACGCCGGGCGCTGCAGGAGAATCCAATGGAGCAAGTTCCGTGGCATGTTTTGCATGTGCTTTCCAATCGTGAAAAGCGCGTTGTTCAGCATCTTGCGGTACGCGGTGTCGAGCATTACTTACCTCTTTATCGGGAACGCGTGAAATGGAGCGACAGAACGGTTGTGACCGAGCGCCCACTGTTTCCTGGATATATCTTTGCCCGGTTCACGCCCCATACGAGAATTGCTGCGATTGCCGCGCCGGGAGTCGTACGTTCCCTGGGGGACCAGGAAGGCGATCTGATATGTTGTGACGTGCTCGACAAGATCCGGGAGGGGCTGGCCAACGGATACCTGCTGCGACCTCACCCAGGTGTTGCAGTTGGTACACGGGTGCGCGTGCGTGGCTGCTTTTTTGAAGGAGTTGAAGGCATTGTCACAGAGTTCCGTCAACAATGCAAAGTGATCATCGCCCTCTCTGCGGTCCAGCAAAGCTTTTCGCTGGAGGTGGAACTCAGTGACGTCGAAGTTGTGAAGAAGTCGATGACGCGGGCAAGCCTGGTCACCACGGCGCGCTTCAGTTCGCGGCCGCATGAATTCGTAACTGTCTGAAGGATGGGGCCTCCACCTGGGCAAGCTCGCTTTTGCCTCGACGGCGTGGAGGCCGGCTGTACTGGCTTTTATCGCGCCAGACGACTCGTCAGTCGGCACGACAGAAGCCTCGCCTGCTACAGGGCGGTTCTATTTCGGGTTTTTGGCAATCTGCGCAGCCGTGCCGCAAGGAGAACAAGATCAGCCGCGCTCTGGGCTTTGAGAGCGAAATTGAGGCTTGTTCAAGGGCTCCTGAGTGAAGCCGTATCGTCTTTGGTCGGCACCCAAGCGAATTTGGGGCGTGCAGATGCCTTAGTCTGACGAAGATCCCCGGTGGAGACGCAGGAGAATGACACGAAAGGAAAGTATCCGTAAACAATAGATAAATAAAGTGTTGAATGCCATAGCCAGACTGGCGTTCCAATCGAAGTGATTGCAAATGATAAAAGATAATTGACAATCGATGATAGATATCTATAGGCTTCCATTACTTGAAGCGAGTGTTGTTTCAAGCGCAAACGTATTACTGCACAAGCTACGACAATTCAGATCGTATGCATCTTTTACGGTAGTGATTCTTGTTTTTTTAAGGTTGAATCGGCTCTGACAAAGGCTGAGGCAATCCGTTGAATACGATTGAGGTTGCCCGGTTTTCCTGGCGTTGAGTCAGCTTTCTTAAAAGGGCTATGAAATTAAAGGTCCCCATGTTCCTGTCTGCAAGCGCGATCTGCTTGCCTTCCCGATATTTTTAGTGGGTTTCCGGCTGTTTATACCTTAGCTGCTTGCTGCCTAAGGCGAATGGCTCAGTGCAATTGTCTTGTGCGAGAGCGCTCTTGGCGGCGATGGCGCAACATCGCTGCTTCCGCATGGAGGCCTGGACGATGGCCTCAGCGAGAAGCAGTAGTGAGCAGCACGAGGGTAAAAGTGGCGTAAACGGCGAATTGCCTATGGCGCGCGACGAAAAACTTGCAGAACGAACGCGTCTTTCGCGTGCCAGGCGGCGCGCAACCGATCAGCAATGGAGAAAAGTGATATGGAACAAACGAGACAAGCTGGAAAAACATGGGGCTTGCTGCGTCTGCGCTGGGGCTGGTGCGGAGCGGCACTTTTCCTGATGCTCCTGAACACGGTTCAGGGAAGAGCGCAGGAATTTCGTGCATCGATCACTGGTCAGGTCGCAGACAAGAGTGGCGCGGTGATTCCCGGCGCTACCGTTACCGCAGTCAATACTTCAACAAAACAAAGCTATTCAACAAAAACCGATGGCCAGGGCGATTACAACCTGCTCTATCTGCTGCCCGCCCAATATAAGGTAACCGTAACGGCGCCGGACTTCCAGACCGCGGTCTTTAATAACATCGTCCTCGAATCAGCGCAGCAGCGTGGACTGAACGTAACTCTGAATCCAGGCGCCGTGACCGAGCAGGTGGTGGTTTCGGCCGCGGGGCAATTGTTGGAAACCGTCTCGGCTTCGATCGGTGGCGTTATTGATCAAAGGAAAGTTCAGAATATGCCTTCGACAGGCCGCATGGTTTGGGATGACGTTTCCCTGACCCCGGGCATTCGGACCACTGCATCGGACCCCTTCGATCTGACTCCGCGCAACAATGGAAACAAATACACCGTATCGGGCGTGCAGTCCCAATACAATGCCTACTTTATGAATGGCGCACCGGTCAGCGACCAGGGAAATTGGTACTTCGTCCCGGAGCAGGATGCGGTCCAGGAAGTGCAGGCCAACGCCAGTCCTTATGACGCACAGTATGGCAGAACCGCCGGTGGCGCCTTCAACGCAAACGTGAAATCCGGTTCGAATCAATTTCATGGATCGGTTTATGACTATTACGGGAACGAGGCGTTGAACGCGAACTACTATTCCAATGACCTCTTTCATATTCCGCTGGGAATTAATATTCGCAACACCTTCGGCGGAACAGTTGGCGGGCCCATCATCCATAACAAGACCTTCTTCTTTTTCGGTTATGAAGGATTCCGGCAGGATTACCCGATTTCTGCGGTCGATAGCGTGCCACCCACGGCATGGAGAACCGGCGACTTCCAGGGATCGGGGTATACCATTTACGATCCGGCAACCACCAGGTGCGTAGCGACAGATCCGAGTGGCGGCTGCAAACAGTACGGTCGTGATCCGTTCCCCAATGACACTATTCCGAAGGGCAGGATTTCCCCCATCTCGCAGGCGATTCTAGCCATGTATCCTGCGCCTACCGCGGCAGGATTTGCCAACAATTATGCCATTCGTGGCGCCCGCAGTTTCGACTATGACCAGTACATAGGCCGCGTTGATCATGAATTTACTTCCAAGACCCGCATGTACGGGCTCTACACCGCGCAGAAGAACAACGCGCATCAGCCCGGCAACGGCCTCCAGAACGTGGCCACCACGGCCAGCGTGCCCACCGGCCTGGACTACAACATCATCGCCGACGTAACGCACATCTTTTCCAACACGCTGGTGCTCGATCTGAAAGCCTCTCTCGGCCACAACAGTAGCGAGACGATCACCGGCGAAACGCTCCAGAACAACTTTCTGGCCAGCAAGCTGGGTTTCAACATGCCCACCAACGGAAGTACTTCACACCAGAACATTGCACCGCAGATCTCAGCCGCCGACTACACAAATCTCTTCGGGAACACCGATAATGGCTCCGCCAATGTCGACGCAGATTTCGAAGGAAGCCTGACACAGACGATCGGTCGCCACAGCCTGCACTACGGAGCTGAGGCGATGGACGTTCAGTCCGCCACCGTCGGAATTCCTGGCACGCCGAATGGCAGCTTCGATTTCACTCCGCTTTTCACGCAGGAAAATCCGACTAAGGCGAACCCTCATCAGGGCAATTCCATTGCCGACATGCTGCTTGCCGTTCCAACTTCCGGCAGCCTTACCTGGAACAGCACTACCTTCGTCTCCTATCACTACTTTGGACTGTTCGGCGAAGATACCTACCGGCTGCGTCCTAACCTCACTCTCAGCTATGGACTGCGCTGGGATGTAAACATGTCTCCGCAGGAACGGCACAACCGCATGAATGGAAACTTCTGCCTCACCTGCACCAATCCATATACGAAGCAGATCAATTACGCAAGCGCTCCGGGGCTGCAGAATCCGCTTCTGGGTGGCTGGACATTTGCCGGCGTGAACGGCGTGTCCACTGCTCCGTACCAGGTTCATTGGAATGACTGGCAGCCGCGCGTCGGCGTCAGTTGGGCTGTGACGCCTAAAACGGTGGTTCGCGGCGGCTATGGCATCTTCTATAGCTGGCCTTATTTCGACATCACATCCAACGGCTTCAGCCAGACAACCCCTTTTATTGGCTCCCTGGATGGGAACCTGACTCCTTCGAACTACCTTGCTACCGGAACGCCCTACCCGAATGGAGCCATTGCTCCCAGCGGAGCCAGTGGCGGCCTCGAGACGCAGGCCGGTCAGGGCATTGGCTATGACAATACAAATCGCGCCATCGTAAAGGCGCAGCATTGGTCCGTCGGCGTGCAACGTCAATTCCCCCACGGAACGCTGCTCGACGTTGAATACATCGGCTCCTACAGCAGTGGCCTTCCGGTATCCACTTCGCTCGACACCATTACTTCAGGGCTGCAACAATCCTGCCTGCAGGACCTGGCGCTCTGCGACACCAATGTGTCGAATCCATTCCACGGCATCCTGCCGGCAAATACCCCGCTGGGCGCATCCACCACCATCCCTGTATGGGAACTGCAGCGTGCTTATCCGCTCTTCAATGGCATTACCGAAAATCAGGCCTCGACCGGCACTTCACACTACAATTCGGCCAATATCAGGGTGGAGCGTCAGCTCAAGAGCCTGGATTTTGTCTTCAATTACGTTTACTCCAACTGGGCCGATCACAATGAATACCTCAACAACGGCGCATTCCGCAACGCCAGCCTCTGGTATGGTCCGGATCCAGCCGATGTAAGACACTACATCGATACCAACGTCGTTTATCCTCTGCCGACAACCTCGCAGACCGGGGTTCTCGGCGCACTCCTCAATAACTGGCTGGTTGACTCTACGGTGATGTGGGGAACAGGCATGCCTCTGGGCATCCCGGCGGCAAATCTTACGGGAACTCCCGGGTGTACCAGCTATGCTCCGGTTGGCGGTCAGTCACGCGGGCACTGGTTCAACAACAACGTCAGTTGCTATCAACTGCTGTCGCAGTGGCAACCTCGCACTACACCGATCAGAGTCGGCTATCTCAGGATTCCAGGTGTATTCTTCTGGAATCCGGCCTTCCACAAGCAATTCGCTCTTCCTCACGAGGGGATGTTCGTCCAATTCCGCATGGAAGCGATCAATGGAGCGAACCATCCGACCTTTGGCGGTCCCAACGAATCACTCAACGTGAAGCCGGCCTATTCACCCACAAATGGCTATACCGGCTTCGGAACCCTGCCAGCAAGTCAGGACAACGCGCCACGCGCAATCATCGCCTCGTTGCGGGTTACTTTCTAGAATCTCCTGCGCTGCTGACTCCGGAGGAACGTTCAGATCTCTTCGCTCCTTCGGAGCAGCGCCAATTAAGAGATACTTAAAGATCGATAGCGCCCAAGGCGCTTGCCGCGTCCTCTGGCTGCGCATGCATGGGCTCGTCCGCAAAAGGAGATGTTTCGTTGATTCCACGCAGTCATGCCTCGCAACTGATGTCTTTGCCCCTCGGCGAGCTTGCAAAATGTAGCAAGGTTCGCTTTCGTCTTCTTGCCAGCCGCCAAGCCTTGATGGATGACTTTGCGCGCTCCATCGCCGACGAGATTCATGCACGCAACCAGCAAAATGAGCCCACGCGCCTCATCCTGCCGGTGGGGCCGGTGGCGCAGTATCCCAAGCTGGTGGACATCTGTAACCGCGAGAGAATCTCCTGGGAAAATGTATTTACCTTCAACATGGATGAGTTTCTCGACTGGCAGGGCAGGCCGTTGCCAGTCGAGCATCCGCTCAGCTTTGAAGGATTCATGCGCCGCACGCTCTTCGCCGGCCTCAATCCAGAGCTCCGGATCCCGGAAGATCATGTCTTTTTCCCCTATCCATTTCGCATTGATGCCATCAGTGAAGCGATCGCCAATGTTGGCGGCATCGACTGCTGCTACGGTGGAATCGGCTACCACGGCCACGTCGCCTTCAATGAGCCGCCAATCTCGCGATGGTGGACTGTTTCGATTGCCGAGTTACGCGCTTCGCTGACCAGGGTGGTTGTGCTGGGCGATGATTCCATTGTCGTGCAGAGCATCCACTCTTCCGGAGGAGACTCCACGGCCATTCCGCCCATGGCCGTAACACTGGGCATGCGCGATATTCTGGCCTCGCGAAAGATCCGGCTTTACTGCGCAGCCGGAGAAAGACATCGTGCCATTTTTCGCATCACCGTTGCCGGAGAAGAATCCGTTTACTACCCGAGCACGCTGGTGCAGGGGCATCCCGATTCCGAGGTCATTACCGATGAAGCCACGGCAGAGCCAATTGAAGTTGGCCTCCGTTGATTCGAGCTCTCCGGCGGCAGATGCGCGCGGCGTGCTCGACAGAACCAGAGATTGGCAGCCGCACGCAATTGGCAGCCGCTGTGATGCGTAACCGCAATGAAGGAATTGCAACCATGCCCACTGGACTTCGAATCAGTCTTCCCTTCCGCGCTGGCGTTCGCCGGCCCTGCTTTCTCTTGAGTCTTTTGGCCGGCACGCTCCTGCTTATCGTGGGTTCCGCGCTGTTCGCCGATCCCCTGCCTTTGCGCAAGGGCGAAACTGGCATGACGATCGTCACGGAGCCATCGCCCTCCAATGTCGATCAGTTTGCCGCAAGTGAGTTAGCGCGCTACCTGAACAAGATCACCGGAGCAAGCTTCGCCGTGAAGACAACGGAAAATATCCCGGCCAAAGCTCTCGTCGTGGGCAAAGCCGAGGTTGAAGCCATCGAGCCGGACGTTGCGCATGAGCAGCTGGGGGACGACGGATTCATCATCCGAAGAGTTGGAGACCGCGTACTCATCGCTGGAGGCAGCGGTCGTGGCACGCTCTATGGTGTTTATGCCTTCCTTGAAAAGCTCGGGTGCCGCTGGTTTGCACCCAACTTCGACTTTTACGGCGCCGGCGGCGGAGAAGTAGTGCCGCATGTTGCCGCTCCGGCAGTGGGCGACTGGAACATCGTGGAGCGGCCTGCCTTCAAGTGGCGGAAGCTCTACATCGAAGAAGGGCACAGCCACACTACTGAGAACCTGAAGCAGATGATCGACTGGATGGCCAAAGCGCACATGAACGTGCTTGATTGCCCCATCGACTATCAGCACCTTCACCACACCGAGTGGGATCACTGGCGGCTTGCGCTCGTTCCCGAACTGCGCAAGCGCGGCATCCTTATTGAAGTGGGCGGGCACGGTTATCCCAACTTCCTGCCGCAGGAAAAATACTACGCACAGCACCCTGACTGGTTCGGCATGCACGACGGCAAGCGCACCAATGATCCGCGCGTGGTTTTCTCCACTGCCAGCAAGGATGCTGTGAACACTTTTGCCGCCAACGTCGAGAGCTATCTCCACGCTCATCCTGAAATCGACATCCTTGATGTGTGGCCGCCGGATGGAGCCGAATGGTCTACGGCGCCGGAAGATCTGGCGCTGGGCTCCTCCTCCGAGCGCCAGATGTTGCTGCTCAATCACTTGGCAGGCGTGCTCAAGTCGGATTTTCCCAGGCTGCGTCTTCAGTTCATCGCGTACGAAACCTATACGGTGCCGCCGAAGCAGCATAAGCCCGATCCCGGCATCCTGATGGATTTTTGTCCGATCAATCGCAGCTTTGAAAGCCCACTTTACGCCAGCGGCTACGAGCAGAATGAACAGTACTTCCATGATCTGCAGGGCTGGCTCGATGGCGTGATCGACCCATCCAAAATCACGATATACTCCTACATCACGAAGTATGCGTGGCGTTCGCTGCCCGTTCTGATTCCGCATTTGATTGTCGATGAGACACGCCGCTTCCACAGCATGGGCATCGGTGGACTTGCCACTTATAGTGAGCCCGGCAGTTGGGCAACCTTCGAGCTCGATCATTACATCACCGCGCGCGCCCTCTGGAATCCGCAGATGAATGTTCATCAGGTGCTGGCCGATTACGCATCGCAGCGCTATGGCGCGGCGGGTCCGGCGGTTCTCGCCTATCTTCGCCTGGTTGAAGAAGTGGTTCCGCATGCGGTGGGGATTCCGGGCACTCAGCTTACCGTTGAGAAAGAGCGCATGATGATACGCGACTTTGCGCCCGCCGCCGGATTGTTGCAACAGGCGCGCGCCGCAGCGAATGGCAACGCTGCGGTGCAGGTTTTGCTCAGCAAGCTCGACCAAAGCGATCAGTATGTCCAGAACGAGATGGCCCTGCGGCTCTCACTGCTGCTCAACTCGCAAGGATGGGGCAATCGCCGGCTGCCCGCTCTCAGCGATCTGCTTGCCGCCCGAGCCAAGATTATCAATGCGGACCCGACCGACGGCGTGATTCTCCATGATGGACGTATTCCGTAACGGCGAAGCGCCTGAATTTCCCGCCCCGCGCCGTCTGTGGCGAGGCAAGAAACTTTCGCTTCATGCACGCCTTCGAGCAAGCTGATCATGACCACCTTCGAAACGCAACCCGTGCTCCGCGCCCAGCCGATGCGAGGCCTGCGCGGGAAGATCGTTTTCCTGCTCTTCCTGCTTATCGCCATCTGCATTCTCGACCGGCAGATTCTCTCGGTGGTCGCGCCGGTGCTGACGACCTCTCTGCACCTGACCAATACCGAATACGGCGTCATCCTTTTCTGCTTTCTGGCAGGGATGACCATCGGTCAGATTCCCGTGGGCATGATGATCGATCGCATCGGCGCGCGGATGGGCTTCGTGATCATCTTCTGTGTGTGGTCGCTGGCCAGCATGGGCCACGCCTTCATGCGCTCCGCGGTGCAGTTCGGCGCTCTGCGTTTTCTGCTCGGCCTGGCGGAGTGCGGCGCCTACTCCGGAGGCACCAAGGTGATCGCGCAGTGGTTTCCGCCGGAAGACAGAGCCTTCGCTGCGGGCATCTTCAACAGCGGTTCGCTGGCTGGCGCCATCGTCGCTCCGCCGCTAATCGTCTTTCTTACTCTTCGCTTCGGCTGGCGAGTCGGATTCTTCGTCCCCAGTCTCGCCGGGCTTCTGTGGATCCTGCCCTGGCTCCGCACGTACTGGGAGCCATCCCGCCATCCGAAGTTACTCGCCGAGACGGTCATGGAGCAACCCACTGCACCGCCTGCCGCGCACAAAGAACCATCCATGCTTTATCTGCTCACCTTCCCCGCGGTTTGGGGTGCGATCCTGATGCGCGCCTTTGCCTCGCCCGTCACCAACTTTTACTGGTATTGGCTGCCCGAGTACCTCAAGCATCAGCGCGGCATGTCGCTCGCGATGGTCGGTCTACTGGCCTGGCTGCCGTTTCTGGCCGGCGGAATCGGCAATCTTGGCGGCGGTTGGGCGTCGCGCTGGATGGTGAAGCGCGGTTACAGCCTCAATACGACCCGGCGAGCGCTCTTCAGCGGCTCCATTGCTTTGTCAGCGATTGCCGTGCTGGTGCCCACCTCGTCAAACAATATGGTTGCCATTGCTCTCATCAGCATTGCCTCACTTGGCATCAATGCTTATGCGGCGAATCTTATCGGGCTTTACACGGACCTTTTTCCGCACCAGATGCTAGCGCGCATCACCAGCCTTACCGGTATTGGCGACGGCATCATGAGCATGACCACCATGCTGCTGACGGGCATCGTCGTCGATCACTTCTCGTATGTTCCAGTGTTCATCGCCGCCGGGCTTCTGCCGTTCCTCGCACTGAGCGCATTCTTCCTGCTGGTGCGCCGCGTGCAGCCCATCGCCATCGAAATGCCAAGTCCGGGCAAATGAGAATTGCGCTCGACTGCGTGAACAGTTACTCCGCAGCGGCGGGAAGAAACGGGAAGATGCGCCTGAAATCCTCCGGATCGAGCGGGCTGCCGTATTCGCAGATCTCAAATGCCTCCGCGTGCCGGGCTGCCGCCTTGCCGGCCGGGTACAGCCTTTGCAGGCATGCTTGCACTTCCTGCGGCGGAGCATCGGGAAACCACGCCTTCGCCAGCCAGGCGCGCCGCTCCACCGGATCCTCCGGAACGTGCTCCGGTCTGCCCAACGAGCGCGACATCATAAAAGGAAGCCACTCGAACATCTGCGAAGCGTGCGCTTCGAGGGCTGCCATTTTTTGCTCAAACACCTCGTCGATCTTCACCGCGATGTCTGGCCGGAATGGAACGGGCCGCGTGAAAGTGTCCTCAAAGTAGAGGAAGACCGGGTTCCGCTCAAGGGCGGGAACGGAGGCGAGGAAGAATGGAACCGTCACCATGTAAGCGGCGTCCTGCACCAGCGTCGCCGTATACCGGTGGTCGGGATGATAATCGGTGCTGCGGTGAGAGATGACAATATCTGTACGCGCCTCACGGATCAGCCGAACCACATCGCGCCGCGCCTCCAGCGTAGCCAGCAGCTCACCGCCATGATTTTCGAGCACCTCGGCGCGCGCGATTCCCAATACCTTCGCTGCTTCCCGGGCCTCTTCGCGGCGCCTCTGCTGCAGTGCGCCTCCGCTCATTGACGGATGGCCATTATCCCCGCCCGTCATGGCCACGAACTGCACACGGTGGCCAAGTCGCGCCCAGAGAGCTGCCGTGCCGCCCGCCTTCAGTTCACAATCGTCGGGATGCGCGCCGATCATCAAGATGCTGAGTTGCTTATTCTCCATATCCGCTCGTATCGAGTTTATAAGCTGAGACTTTGTTTGCGATAGATCGTCCGATGCACCGATCGGCGCACGCGTTCCTTAGTGATCAGCATTCTCCGCTTCACGCAAAGATGAATCGGCCGAACCGTTGGGGCTCGTGGAAGGAGCGCTCAACTTTACTCCATGAACTCAACTCGACGATCTCCGGGCAGGACTGCGAACGCTCGTAGCGGCAGCAATTGATTCTCAGCTCCTCACCTGGCTGCGGAGGGAATCTGCGCCCGCTGAAACCGAATTCCTGCCACGGAATCGCCGCTTCCAGCCCCCAGCCCCAACCGCTCCGGATCACTACGGCAGTGCGCATGTTCTTAAAGTGCCAGCCCGCCATTGCGTCATATTCCGCCTTGCTCGGCGCCGGAACTGAGCCATCGACGAGCAGATCGCGCACCGTGTTCAGTGAGTTGATTTGCGCTTCAATGTACCAGCGGCCATCACCGCCTGGATCCAGAAAGAATTCCACGCACTCTTCGTGAAAGAGACGGTCGTCATGCTTCGTGAACGTCGCCCAAACTTCCAGATCCTCAATCTCGAAGGCCAGATACAGATGCTCCGGATCCCACAGCGCCGATACTCGTGTATTCGCGCGCAGTGGCTGCGTGTCCCCCGGTTCTTGAAGCACCTTCTGAAGGTCAAAGCGGCCGGCTCGTTGCCAATCGGCTTCCATCAGCCGTCCATCGATCGTGATCGGCCCGGAAGTGCGTCGCACAGTATAAATAGGGATTGAATGCATCGAGCTTTATCTTAATTCCCTCCGCGCATGGGCACGCACTATGCTGTTCTGACCGAGGCGCCTCCGTGGCGTAATATGATGGCCTTTGATGCAACAATTGCGGCAGAAGTGCCCGCAAGGTTGCAAGTCAGCGCTGGCTTGCCAACGAGAGCGCACGAAGCTGAAAGCCAATTGCAGATTGCTCCTGCACTGGGGTGACTGCAATTTATAGAGATTATGCCGATGCGAATCATCAGTATGGGCGAAGTGTTGTGGGACGTGATCGGCGCCGAGGAATATCTGGGCGGAGCGCCGCTCAATTTTTCCGCGGCCGCCGATCGCCTGGGAAACACTGTCGCCAACCTGACGGCCGTAGGCGCAGATGCCCGCGGGGCAAGGGCTATTTCGGCGATGAGGGAACTCGGCCTTACAACCGAGTTTGTCCAGACTTCGCCCGCACTTCCAACGGGAACCGCTGTTGTCGTTATCGATTCAGCCGGGAATGCCAGTTTTGTCATCGATCGTCCAGCGGCATTCGACGACGCGTTCAGCGATCATTCGATTATGGATCGCCTGATCGCATTCAATCCGGATTGGATTTACTTTGGAACCCTGGCGCAAACGAACCTTGATGCCGAAGATATGCTGGCAAATCTGGTGCAAAGCCTGTCCGGTGCGCGATGTTTCTACGATATGAATCTCCGCACGGGACATTGGAATTTACCGCTCGTTCAGCGCCTCTCCAGGCTGGCTGCGGTTCTCAAATTGAACGAAACCGAGGCCGAGATCCTCTTTC